>CALJBF010000264.1 GCA_938027385.1 uncultured Porphyromonadaceae bacterium
AAGGGCTGAAAGTCCTTGTCGTTGACTGCGACTATCCTCAGTTCAGCATCGAGGAGATGCGGCAGCGCGACAAAGACCTGATCGAGTGCAGCCCTCAGTTCAAGAAACTTTTTTCCGACAATCTGCGTCAGACCAAGCTCGCGCCTTATCCACTCCTGACGGCAAAGCCTGAGGAGGCGATGCAGAAGGTGCGCGACATCATCGAGGCTGGCAACGAGATAGACATTGTTTTCTTCGACCTGCCAGGCACGGTCAATAACCGTGGTGTCGTGAACATCCTCAACTGTATGGATACCGTTATCGTTCCCGCCGCCGACAAGGTAATACTTGAAAGCTCGCTCGCCTTCGCCCTGAAGATACAGGAGTGGCTCACTACCGGACGCACACAGGTCAAACAGATGTATATGCTCTGGAACCTTGTCGATGCACGCGAGAAAACAGACCTCTACGACCAGTATGAGGCGGTTTTCGAGGAATACGGTCTTATGACCCTGAAAACCAAGATACCGGATACCAAAAAGTATCGTCGTGAAGGGTCTAAAACACTCAACCGCGCCGTGTTTCGCTCGACCGTCATGCCTCCTGACAAGGCATTGCTCAAAGGTACGCGCTTACCGGAGCTTACCGATGAACTGCTCGGACTTCTCAACCTCTGACCACTATGGCGAAAGTATATGAGTCGGAAATCGACCCTGATGAGTTCATCAGGTCTTTCAGAGAGGAGTCCTCCTCACTGTCAACGCTGAAAAAGAAGCCAAAGGCAGAGGGTCAGACGCAAGAGACCGAACCAGAAACGACAAAAGTTCCTTACACCAAATCTGTCTCGGAATCCCAACCCAATGAAAGTGTCGGCAATGACGCAGATCGTGAGCGTAAATATCTGGAGCGTTTTGTATGGAACATGACCTATCTGCGCCCCAAGGTCAAATTCCTTATGGTAGAGATAGACCCAGTTCTGATTGGTAAAATCAAGAGGCTTATCGCTTTCGAGAATGGTTCCTGCTCCCTCAAATCGTATATCAACAACGTACTGGCATACCATTTTGAAGAGTATGCCGATGTAATCAACCCCAAACTTTAATCAACTATGCCCAAATCAGCATCAATCGCAGCTATTCCTGATAGGAATCTCAGGGGAATACCGAGGGATGGCATAAAAAATCCCGAAGTTTCTATGCGAATGGCCTCAAATGGTAAAGCCGTCAGTGAAGCCGATGTATATGAAAATACTACTTTCCCGAATCGTACCAACGAATATCTGGAAAGATTCGTATATGACAATACGTATGCGGCCCCACAAGTCAAATATGTCACGACAGAGATAGACCCGGAAATTGAATGGAAAATCCGTCGTATCCTGTTCTGCCGCAAGAAAGGGCGCGTATGCTCGCTAAAGGCTTTCATCAACAACGTGCTGGCTGCTCACTTGGAGGAGTATGCCGATGTTATCAACCAACTTAAACTCTAACCATCTATGCCCAAATCACCACTTGTAACCATCAACGTGAACCCGGCCACTGACATTGATGTCAGAGCCGCCGAAGAGCGCAGGAAATATGCCGCCAAGTTTCTCCGGCCCGGCATTGTTCGCTCCAACACCAAAGTGTATATCTATCCTGAAGTCCATGCCGTCCTGAGTCGCATGGCAGAACGGTTCCGCGATACCGGCGCCTCCATAGGCTCGTATGTGTCCGAGATACTTCTCGACCACTTCGCCAACAACCGCGAGGTCATGGAGGGTCTCTATGATGAAAACAGCCAGCCGCTATTCTGATGGAAACGCTGTTTATCATAGCATTGCTCGCAAGCAATGTATGGCTTATCAGGAAAGTGCTGACAAAGCCCGACTCCCAGGCTGGCGGCAAGAATGACAACTGCGCACCTCCGGAACAACCGCCCGCAGATGAAGTGCCAGCGGAAGAAGTCATCGGCAAAAGTTCCTTCGATGCCGATAAGTTCATGGACTCGTTTCGTGAAATCGCCAAAGAAGCCGCTGCCGAAGCCGCAAGGGAGGTCGTGCCGCTTATTGTCATGGAACTGGGCAAACCCTCCGATGCCGGATTGCCCGATACACCTGAAGAAAAGCCGTCGGTTCAGATACCTCCTGAAAAGCTGGACGAGATATTCTCCACTCATTCCGTCAGTGAGCTTACCGGTGAAACTCCGCCTCCGGCCGAGGCAAATGCCGACGGCATAGACTTCGAGGAAATGCAGACCGCCATGAAGGTGCTGAAAAATCAGCCTCACACCACAGAGGATGAGCAGACTGCCCGACGGGTAGTTTCCGAGCTTGAAGGCACCGAGATAATCGAATATGTCAAACTCGACCCGGTTGTGCGCAAGCGCATACTGATGATTGAATGTCAGTTGCCCGACGTACCTGAAGATGCACCGGCGGTGAAAACCGACGAGGCTATTGAGAAAGTCCGCAAGATAGTATTTCATGCAGACATAGACACAACCGATATTGATGCCATCGACTTCAATATCCTTCACTGACCATCACTAAATCCAAATCAATTATTTTATGACTAAATTCTTCAAGTCGCTCTACAAGCGCATCGTGGAGTTTATGAACGCTCCCGGTATGCGCCGTCCTATGGCTGCCATGCTCACACTGATAATATGCGCCGCCAACCTCTATGCCGCTGGCAACGGTCTGGCAGGCATCAACGAGGCAACCTCGATGATGACATCCTATTTCGACCCCGCCACGAAGTTGATCTATGCCATCGGCGCAGTCGTCGGTCTTATCGGCGGTGTCAAGGTCTATGGCAAGTTCAGCTCCGGCGATCCCGACACGAGCAAGCCTGTATCTTTCTTGTGGTCGCGGCCACAATCCTGCGCTCGTTCTTCCTCTAACCCCTGCCACTGATGGAATATTCTATTAACAAGGGCATAGGCAGGACGGTGGAATACAAGGGGCTGAAGGCGCAGTACCTTTTCATATTCGCCGGAGGTCTTATCGCCGACTTCATACTGTTCGTAATCCTCTATATGTGCGGGGTGCAGCAGGGTCTGTGCATAGGCTTCGGTGCCATAAGCGCGTCAGTGCTGGTGTGGTACACCTTCCATCTCAACGGCAAATACGGTCAGTACGGACTTATGAAGCTCACTTCGGTGAAATACCGCCCCCGGTACATCATCAACCGTCTGCGTGTGCGTAACATAATGAAGGGAGGTCGCCGATGAGAAACATACTGAAAGCAACAACGCTGGAGTCAAAGTTGCCGCTTCTCGCGGTGGAACACGGCTGTATCATCAGCAAGGACGCCGACATCACCGTCTGCTATGAGGTTACGCTGACGGAGCTGTTCACCGTCACATCGCAGGAATACGAGGCGATGCACGCCGCTTGGTGCAAAGCCATAAAGGTATTGCCGCGTTTCACAGTGGCGCACAAGCAGGACTGGTTTGTGTCGGAGAACTATAAGCCGGAACTGCAA
>CALJBF010000265.1 GCA_938027385.1 uncultured Porphyromonadaceae bacterium
CGCATGTCGGAGGGCGCCACCTCGGCGATATACATGGGGCAGATGGCCGATGCAGGTCCCACCCCCACGCCGCCGATGATGCGGTAGATGTTGAAGGCCACAAGGAGCTCGACCGACGGGCGTCCGTATGAAAAGAAGAAGAATTCGGGGTAATATGACCCGATGGCAGATATGAGAAACAGCACACCTGCGAACACAAGACTGGGCTTACGACCCAGCCTCGACGCGAAATAGCCCGACAGGGCACTGCCGATTATACACCCCAAAAGGGCGCTTGACGATGTTATGCCGTGAATGGTGTCGGTGTAGATGAAATCTGTAGCGCCGAGAAAGAATGCCTGCAGCCCCTTCTCGGCTCCGGAGATTACCGCAGTGTCATAGCCGAAGAGCAGCCCTCCGAGCACCGCCACGGCCACGACGGCAAACAGATAGATCCTGTTTCCGTTATTCCGGTTGTCCATTGGTTCTGATTTTAAGGTAAGGTAACGGAGGTGTCGCGTAACCTGTAGCGTGGTTACGCGACACTTTCCCGCAATGAATTTCAGTGAGGTATCAGCAGTACATGTTCACGATGGCCTCGTAGAGTTCCTGCTTGCCCGATGTCTGTGTCGGTTCGGGCCGGGTCTGCGCGTAGGCGACAAGATCTTCAAGCGACATGGCGGCCTGCTCGAACTCCTTCCCCTTGCCCGAGTCGAACGAGGCGTAACGGTCGGCCAGCATCTTCCGGTACGGGGATTTCTCAAGGATCTCGGCGGCGCAGAGAAGTGCGCGCGCCATGGCGTCCATGCCCGCGATGTGCGCGATGAAGATGTCTTCGGGGTCGGTTGAGTTGCGGCGCGTCTTGGCGTCGAAGTTGGTGCCCCCGTTGCCGAGGCCTCCGTTGCGTATGATCTGCATCATGGCCTGCGTGAGCTCGTAGTTGTCGATGGGGAACTGGTCGGTGTCCCAGCCGTTCTGATAGTCGCCGCGGTTGGCGTCGATACTGCCGAGCATGCCGTTGTCGACAGCCACGGCCAGCTCGTGCTCGAAAGTGTGTCCGGCCAGAGTGGCGTGGTTCACCTCGATGTTCACCTTGAAGTCCTTGTCAAGTCCGTGGGCTTTCAGGAATCCTATGACGGTCTCGGTATCGACGTCATACTGGTGCTTGGTAGGCTCCATCGGTTTCGGCTCGATGAGGAAAGTGCCTGTGAACCCTTGGGCGCGGGCATAGTCGCGGGCTATGGTGAGCATGGTGGCCAGATGCTCCTTCTCACGTTTCTGGTCGGTGTTGAGCAGGCTCATGTAACCCTCGCGTCCGCCCCAGAACACATAGTTGGTGCCTCCGAGAGCTATCGTGGCGTCGATGGCGTTCTTTATCTGCACGGCGGCGCGGGCCACTACGTCGAAATCGGGGTTGGTGGCCGCGCCGTTCATGTAGCGGGCGTTGCCGAACACGTTGGCCGTACCCCAGAGGTTCCTGATACCGGTCTCGGCCATCAGCCCCTTGAGATATGCGGTGATCTCCTTCATGCGGTTCTCGTAGTCGGCGATGTCAGCGCCGAGGTCACCGACCAGGTCAGTGTCGTGGAAACAGAAATACTCTATGCCGAGTTTCTGCATGATCTCGAAACCGGCGTCAGCCCGCTGTCTGGCGGCGGTCATCGTGTCGGGGGCGTCATTCCAGGGGAATTTCTTGGTTCCCCCGCCGAACTGGTCGCCACCCTCGGCACAGAGCGTGTGCCACCAGGCCATGGCGAATTTCAGCCATTCCTTCATGGGCTTGCCGAGCACCATGCGGTCAGCGTCGTAGTAACGGTATGCGAGAGGGTTGTAGCTTTCGGTACCCTCGAACCTGATTTTCCCGATCTGCGGGAAATATTCCTTCTTAGCCATTCTGTTGTGTTTTAGAGATTGTTATTTCAAGGTGTTCTTTCCAGCGCCGGTATGCCTCCAGATACGGAGCGCGGTCCTTGGCCGGATGGATTGTCTCTATGGTTTTCAGCGATGCGAAAGCCTCGTCGTGGTCTTTGTAGATGCCGGCGCCTATGCCCGCGCCCTTGGCGGCGCCTGCGGCGCCGTCGGTATCCATCAGCTCGATTACAGCCCCCGACACCGAGGCGAGCGTGTTCCTGAACACCGGGCTCAGGAACATGTTGGCGTGCCCGGCGTGGATTCTGTCGATGGTCATGCCCATCGCCTGCATGATCTCCATGCCGTAGTAGAACGAGAACACTATCCCCTCCTGCGCGGCGCGGATGATATGGTTGCGTGTATGGGTGTTGAAGTTTATGCCGTGCACCGAACAGCCGGTCTCGCGGTTCTGCAGCACCCGTTCTGCTCCGTTGCCGAAAGGGAGCACCGTCACCCCGTCAGACCCCACGGGCACCTTCTCGGCCAGCAGGTTCATCTCGGCATACGAAATCCCCTCGGGGGCGACGTTGCGCTTGATCCACGAATTGAGGATGCCGGTGCCGTTGATGCAGGTCATGACTCCGATGCGCGGCGACTCGGCGGTGTGGTTCACGTGCGCGAAACTGTTCACGCGCGAAAGCGGGTCATACTCCACGCTGCCGTTTATGCCGTAGACCACACCCGACGTGCCTGCCGTCGACGCGATTTCGCCGGGGTTGAACACATTTAGCGACAGGGCGTTGTTTGGCTGGTCGCCGGCACGGTAGGTTACCGGAATCCCCGGCGCGAGGCCAAGCTCGCCGGCGGCGGTGGCAGTCACTCTGCCCTGCTCCGAGAAAGTCGGCCTGACTTCGGGCAGCAGAGACCTGTCGAACCCGAAATAATCGAGCAGGAAACCGGCGGGGCCGTTTTCACTGAAATCCCAGAGCATATACTCCGAGAGCCCCTCGGGGTTCGTGCATATCTCGCCGGTGAGCCGCATGGCTATGTAATCGCCCGGCAGCATCACCTTGTATATACGCTCATAAACTTCAGGCTCGTTCTCTTTCACCCACATCAGTTTGGATGCGGTGAAGTTGCCCAGTGAGTTCAGCAGACGTGGCAGACATGTCGCCGCGCCGAGGTCGGCGAAAGCCATCTCGCCGAAAGGCACTCCGCGCGAGTCGCACCAGATTATGGCGTCGCGTATCACGCGGTGAGCGCTGTCAATGGCCACGAGGCCGTGCATCTGGTAGCTGATGCCTATGGCGGCGATCTCTTCCGGAGCCACACCCGACGATGCCAGCACCGACGCCGTGGCTGTCTTCAGATAGTTCCACCAGCTCTCGGGATCCTGTTCGGCCCATCCCTGCCTGAGCGCCTTTATCGGGGCCTCGGTCTTCGGAAAGAAGTCAGAGGCAACGCAGTTGCCGGTCGAGGCGTCGACAAGCGCCGCCTTGACCGATGAACTGCCTATGTCATATCCTAACAGATACATTATGTCAGTTACGTCAGAATGGATAATTTCCGGTGCAGGCACCTTTCATGATGCCGTTGAGCATGTGGGGGACGGCGACGGCGCCGGTGGAGCGGTTGATAATGCCGAAGGTGCCGGTCTGCGGCTGGCCGTTGTCCCAGTAGAAGGGAGCCATGCCGTTCTCTTTGGCCGCGCGGGTCACGTATTCGAGATAGTAGCTGTCTGACTTCTTGACGGTCTTGTCGGTAAGCGTATGGCATACCGTTCCGTACTCGCCGAGAATCACGGGATAGCCCTTGTCGACGAACGCTGACTTGAGCAGGCCGAAGAGGTTGTCGACATAATCTTCCTGATTGTCATTGTCGGCGGTGTAGTAGCCCTTGCGGTATCCCCAGGCGCGCAGTTTCTTGTCGGTGTGGGTGAAATCCATCGGGTCATAGAAGTGCACCTCGGCCATGAGGTGTGACTGAGCGGGGTCTGCGGGCATTGTCAGGGCATCGAGGGCTCGCCAGGGATTGCAGCACCACGACTGCACCACCAGGTTGCGCTCGGCGTTCTTGCCGCCGGTGGCGCGCACGGCATCCACGAACGCCTGGTTGTATGCCTCAAGGGCGGCGCGCTCTCCGGCCGAGGGCATGCCCCAGTTCTCGTTGTCGCCCACCTTGTTGCGGACCTCGTTGCAGCCGGCGAAAATCAGACGCTGGCCGTAACCGGCGAACTCGCCGGCAATCTGGGTCCAGATGGCTTTCTGTTTCCTGACCACGGCCTCGCAGTCGTCGGCGTTGGCGTGCAGTTCAAGCCAGCCGCCGTCCCAGTGGCTGTTGAGCACCACATACATGCCGTTGCGGTAGGCATAGTCAACGACCTCGCGCACACGTGCCAGCCAGGCGGGATCGATGGTGTAAGGCTCGGAATCGGCTACGAGATACGAGTTCCAGGCGCACGGGATGCGTATGGCGTTGAACCCTGCGGCCTTCACGCCGTCGATGAGTTTCTGCGTGGTCGGGGGGTTGCCCCAGGCGGTCTCGCCGTCGG
>CALJBF010000266.1 GCA_938027385.1 uncultured Porphyromonadaceae bacterium
GGTGACCGACTTGCCTTTACGGTTCTGTATGCCCTCGACAATCATGTTGCGCAATGATGTCGGCTTATTCACTTCTTTGACTTTGGGTTCTGTCATATAACTGTAATGCGAATCTTTGATTCTGATATGGATTAATTATTAAACGGTTTGTGCTAAATAGTTGAATATGCAAAGTTAGCAAAATATTTCGTCAATACCGGCCACCTTTGCCGTTATTTAGCTTACTTAACTTAAAAACACACGGCGGTTAAAAAAGTTAAACATATTGATTGCGGCAACGGCAATGTCATTCGTAACGCATTACGTTTGAGGGGGATATGCGCGATATTATCATGGCCGGCAACAGCATTACCGCCATGGCCGCCGCCACCACCCCGGCGTCGAGAGCCGCCACCTGCCACAGTTTCAGGGCCACGGGCACATGGTCAAGGTAATAGGCCGCGGCGTCAAGCGGAATGAAGTGCCAGGCACGTTCGGCCGACACCAGCGCCAGCGCCACGGCATTGCCGATCAGCAGCCCCACGAAGACGATGCGCGCCCCCAGAAACAGAAACACATCGCGTACCTGGCGGTTCGTGGCGCCGAGGCTCTTGAGTATGCCGATCATGCGCACACGCTCAAGTATCAGTATTATAAGGCTCGATATGAGCGTGAAACCGCTCACGAAACCCATAAGTATCAGTATCACCACCACGTTGGTGTCAAGCAGTTCGAGCCAGTTGAAGTATACGGCCCCCTGCTGGCCGATTGTCTGCACACCCCAGGCGTCAATGGTCTTGTCTGAATGGTATGCGTCGACAAGCCGCCGCTGAAGTTCCATTGCAAGCGGACTCGCATCCTTCACGCCGCGTATCTCGAAGGCGTCGGTGCCGGTACCGGCAAGTGACTCGGCCAGGTCTGCCGACATATAGGCCAGCGACCTGTCGTATTCGCCGAAATTACTGCGGAAAATGCCTGTTATCGTCGGGCGCCTGGTGCGTACGGCTCCGTCTGATATAAAATAGGCATACACACGGTTGCCGACGGCCAGACCGAGTTTCGACGCCTGCTGTGACGAGACGACTATCTCGTTTGCCTCGCGGGGGAGACGTCCCATGGTGAGCAGCGAGGCCTCGAACAGTGTGTCATGCTCTGCGGAAAACGCCGTGAACTCCACGCCGAGGAAGTCGGTGTCGGTCTTCAGTATTCCGGGACGACGCATCACGGTAGCCGTTTTTGCCCCGCCCGGGGCGAGGGAGTCTATGAGATGCCGCACATAGCGGGTCTGCGCGTCGAGAGCCGTGGCAAGCGAGTCGCCCGACAGCAGAGGGTCCTTACGGTACCCCTCTTCTGGCGCCACACTGACCGACGGCATGAAACCCGCTACCTTGCCTGTGATGGCCTGCTTGAAACCCACCACGACGGCTATGGAGAGCAACATCACCGTCACGGCCAGGGCTATGCCGCTGACCGCGATCACCACTCCCGAGCGCGAGGGGCCCCGCCCCCCGTCAGAGAGTCTGAGATGCCGGCTTATCCATAATGCGAGTCTCATGCGTGTAAATTGAAAATAATTCCGTGCAAACTTACAAAAAATTACGCTTGGTTCACGATATTTCAGACGAGAAAATCTGTAACGGCATTGTAACCTATTTGCACCCTCAGGCGTTATAAAGGTAAATCACGGGGCAACAGCCCCGCCACAGTTTCAACTGGCGGCATCTTCGACTCATAACCGCAATTCAAGGCCGCCATTATTTATAAGGGACAATGATACGCTCAACCAAAGTTCACCGCAAGCTGAAAATCAGATATGCCATCTGGATAGCCGTCATCGGGGCGATTCTCACCGCCCTGGGGTTTCCGTGTGTGGCGGCCGAGATGCCTGACTCCACGGCGGTCGGCGCCCCCAAGGTATATCCGCAAGACGAGCTGATAGTCATTTCCCAGCCGGTAGACTCGGCTGAGAATGAACTGTTCGAAACCGTCGACGTCGAGGAGTCGGCCATCGGCCCCGAGATGCATACACAGCATCTCGACACCCTGGCCATCATCTCGGGCTACCCGCACTCGATTTACGGGCGCCCGGCCTCATGGACTTATTCCGAACCCTGGTGGCACGGAATGTGGATCAATACGGCCATACTTACGGGCGCGTTCGTCAGCACGCTCTTCGTGCTTGAATGTCTGCCCGAAGACGCCACCGCCTGGAACCGCGCCGAGATTCAGTCGCGCCCGTTCTACGACCGGTGGTTCAACAACATCTTCAAGCGCGGCCCCGAATGGGATCACGACCTGTTCATTTTCAACTATGTGCTACACCCATACGCCGGGGCGGCATATTTCATGGCGGCGCGCACCTGCGGATTCAATTTCTGGCAATCGATGCTCTATTCGGCGTGCATCTCCACCATCGGATGGGAGTTCGGCATCGAAGCGTGCATGGAACGCCCCTCGTACCAGGACATCTTTGTCACACCTCTGGTGGGGTCAATCATGGGCGAAGGGTTCTACCGCCTCAAACGCGAAATCGTGAACCGCGACTACCGGGTGCTCGGCTCGCCGGTGATAGGCCACATACTGGCCATCTTCCTCGATCCGGTCAACGAGGTGGTAGGGTTGCTCTCTCCCGCCTCGAAATGCCGTTCCATCGGTCCCGGCTGCCTCCGTTCGCAACCCCTGCTCATCCCCACCCCGCAGGGTGGCGCCTCGTTC
>CALJBF010000267.1 GCA_938027385.1 uncultured Porphyromonadaceae bacterium
CACCCTTGTGGCACTCGGCAAGGACACCAACATCACCCCTGCCCTGCAGGCCGTATACCGCGAGCTCCTGCGCGCACAGCGCGGCGGGTTCACCATCAGCGAGTATGACCGCGCCAAAGAGGAATATCTCTCGCAGGCCGAGAAGAAATTCAACAACCGCGACAAACGCGAAAACGAAGAGTTCTCGCGCGGCATTGTGCGCGTCTTCATCGACGGCACCCCGATGCTCGACCCCCAGACTGAATATCAGACAGCCCAGCAGATGGCCATGATGATTCCCCTTGAGGCAATCAACGCCACCCTCCAGGAGATGGTGACACCCGACAACCGCGTCATCTCGGTGATGCTCCCCCAGACAGAGGGCACCGTAATTCCCACCGAGGCTGAGCTGGCCGCCGCCCTCGCCGCCGTGGATGCCGAGGATATCAAACCTTTTGTTGACGAAGTGAAGGCCGAGCCGCTTATCCCCGCCCTCCCCGCCCCCGGCAAGATCACCGGTGTCGAGAAACTCGAGAAATGGGGTGCCGAGAAATGGACCCTCTCGAACGGCGCCACCGTGGTGGTCAAACCCACCGACTTCAAGGCCGACGAGATTCTGCTCGACGCCCAGGCGCTTGGCGGTACATCTGTATTCGGCAACGACTATGCCTCGACCCTCAAGTTCATGCCCTACGCCCTGAACCAGTACGGTCTGGGCGACTACACCTACAAGGATCTGCAGAAATACCTGCAGGGCAAGCAGTGCGGCATCTCGTTCGACTTCTCGAACTATACCCGCGACATCACCGGCCACTCCACACCCAAGGACCTCAAGAACATGATGGAGCTGCTCTACATGGGCTTCACCGCGCTCAACATCACCTCTGATGAATTCGACGCCACCCGCAACACCTACAGCGGCGTACTTCACAATCAGGAGAACGAGCCCGACTACATCTTCGGCAAGCGCATCCAGGAGAATCTCTACGAGGCTCCGGTAGAGCAGGTGCTTTCTGTCGCCGACATCCAGGCCGCACAGCTGGCACAGACCCTTGAAGTGGCTCACAAGATGACAGCCAACGCCGCCGACTACACATTCTTCATCGTCGGTTCTGTAAACACCGAAGAGCTCCGTCCGCTGGTTGAGCAGTACATCGCATCGCTCCCCGGCAACGCCGCTACCGCTGTCAAGACTCCCGTAATGCCCGAGAGCATGAAGGCCTACAAGGCCGCTCCGGCCCTCACCGAGTCGACAATCGAGTCGTCACAGCCCCAGACCTACGTCTTCACCATCGCTTACGACACCCTCCCCTTCACCGCCAAAGACCGTGCCGCCCTCAACGTGGCAGGCCAGATCCTGAGCCAGCGCATCCTCGAACAGGTACGCGAGGAATGGGGCGCATCTTATTCGCCCGGTGCAGGCGCCATGATGTCGCGCGTTGCCAACGGTGCCAACTCGATGGTCATCACCCAGTTCCCCATGAAACCCGAGATGAAGGATAAAGTGGTCGACTACCTCAAGCAGGCCTACATCGACATGCAGAACGAGGTGAAACCCGCCGAGCTCACCAAGGTTTCAGAATACATGGTGAAGAATGTCAAAGAGCAGCTTGACAAGAACAACGGCTGGCTCAACGGCATGGCTGCCGAGGCCCTGAACGGTGTGGATACCTTCACCGGTGCCGAGGAAATCTACAAGAACCTCACCACCGACGACATCCAGAACATCATGAAACGCATCAACGATGCCGGCAACTACCGCGTAGTCCTGATGGACGCCGTGGCCCCCGCCGCCAAATAAACCTTATCCCCATAAACCGGCAAGCGGTGTGCAGCGCAAAGCTGCACACCGCTTGTTGTGTATATCAGAGGATGTTTCAGAGCCCGATTTTCGCTTAAATCGTAGGGACATCGCTTTGCGATGTTTTGCTGATGATCAACGAGATAATCTAACATGCCAAAGGCATGTTCCTACAATTAGCAGAGTTCTCAACACCTTCCTACTGTTTGAGGCTCTAACACCGTCAGTCGAGATAAAGGAGGATTTTCGACAGGCGTTCCGGGCGGCACACAAGCCGCAGAGTGTGTGGCGTGCGGGCGGCCGACTCGACCGTGAGCGCTGCCGCCATACCTGTTTCCATTACCCGCCCACGCACATCATACAGAGCATAGCTCAGCATTGCCGTGGCCCGCGGTGCCGTGCGACGGAATTCAAAGGTCAGCGTGACCGAATGTTCCCCTACCCCGGTGCAATGCGGATCAGAAACGGCGACGCCCAGAATCGGCTCACGCTCACGGTCAACCTCTACAAGAGCCTCTGCGTATGCACATTTCCGTTCGGCATCGGCATGGCAACGCCACGCCGGATTGACCGTAGGCACGGCAGCATCAGCAGGCGCCATCGCACCGTATGCCTCTGTCGGTTCGGCCACACAATCGCTTGCATCGGCAGAATTACATGCGGCTACAGAATCGGATTCCCGTGAAATTCCGGAAACGCCCCTCCCCCCTGCCATCATCGGTTCAGGTGCCGGGATGGTCATCCCAGTGGCATATCCGAGCGCACGGAACACATATTCCGCCAGGTCAGGCATAAATCCGGTGTGGGCCACAAAACGGTCAACGAGCCGGCAGGCATCATCGTCCCACACGCCAAGCGATATGAAATTACGCGCGGCATGCGAGGCCACAGCCTGCCGGTAAACGTTGGCCAGAGCCGGCATACCGGCAAAAGCCCCCATCTGCCGCAATTCGTCAACAGCCCCCGGCGTCCCGGCAAATTCATTTCCCCGTGCCGCCGTCACCGCCCTCAGATAATCCGCAAACTGCATAATAGTTGGTTCAAATCGGTTATAATCATATTGAATCACACCATACCTGTCAGGTCATCACCTAACACAAACTGATTGCGTACACTGATGACGACTGTCATTCATGATTCACAAAGATAGGGATTTACAATGACAAAACCATCTGTGGCAGGGGCAAAAAAAATCCTTTGTCACCCTTCACAGGGAACACAGGATTTAAGCCAAAAGGCAAGATTTGTGATTCTAATCGAGTTGTCTTTGCAACTTCAAGTGTAGAGATTATATCTTACTTACATTCATCAAACCAGTCAGCATTGCCGGGTTGCATTGTCTCACGACTGACGAGCGCCAAAACCGACTGATACTTTACGGCAACAAAGTTACCGCTTTTATTTTTCCCGGCAAAATTTTCAGCCCCGATTTTTCAAAAAATCTGCTCTCAAACATAAAAACCGAGCGTATTTCGAGCAAAACAGCGGAATTGGCGCCATAATGGCCACAGATTGTCAGCGGTGGATGGCGGTCATGCGGCGCAGGTTCTCGAAAAGGGCACGCAGGGGCAGGCCCATCACGTTGTAGTAGTCGCCGCGGATGGCCTTTATGCCGATCTGGCCTATCCACTCCTGGATGCCGTAGGCACCGGCCTTGTCGAGCGGTCGGTAACGCTCCACGTAATAGACTATCTCGTCGGGCATAAGCTCGCCGAACTCCACTTCGGTACTTTCTGAAAAAGTGATCTGGCGGCGCACATCGGTAAGCGTCACGCCTGTGACCACGGTGTGCGCATGTCCCGACAGCTGCCTGAGCATGGTCATGGCCTCGCGTTCGTCGTGAGGTTTCCCGAGCACCTCGCCGCGGTTTATCACCACGGTGTCGGCCGTAAGCAGTATGTCGCCCGGCTGAAGGTCGCCGAGATACGGGTGCGCCTTGCGGCGCGATATATATGCGGGCACATCGGCGGGATTCATGCGTGCCGGATAGGTCTCGTCGATTTCTCTGGGCTCAAGTAGTCTGACATCGATGCCAAGCCCCTCTACCAGTTCGCGGCGACGCGGCGACGCGCTGCCCAGCAACAGGCGGCGCCCACCCATCAGAGAGTCAAGAAAGCTGTTTTTCGTTTCAGTTTCGTTTGCCATTTTCTGTTGATATAAGGAAAGGGTGTCACAAAACACCAATAAACTCTTTCAACGTATAAAATCCTACCATCCGAAAGCACGCTCGCTGTTGGCCCATTCATGCCGTGCCTTCAGTATCTGTTCGAGGATGTCGCGGGCCACTCCATAGCCGCCGTCGACGGGCGAGACATAGCGCGCGGCGTCGCGGATTTCGACCGCGGCATCATGCGGAGCCACACCAAGCCCGGCATAGCGCATGCACTCCAGATCGGGTATATCGTCGCCGACAAACGCAATATCATCGCGCACGAGCCCTTTCGAGTCCATCCACTCTTTGAGCACGGGGAGTTTCATCGACACCCGCGTGTAGATGTCGGTTATGCCGAGCGAGCTGAACCGCCTCACTATGGCCTGCGAATCGGCACCGGTTATTATGGCGACATGCAAACCGCATTTCACGGCCAGTTGCAGGGCATATCCGTCCTTTATGTTCACCATGCGGGCAGGCATGCCGTCGGCCCCCAGAGGAATGGTCGAGGGTGACAGCACGCCGTCGACATCGAAGGCGATGCCGCGCACATGCTGAAGGTCGTATGCTACTTTACTCATTGTTTTCGGGTTGTGATTCTGTTGGTTTCGCGCCTATTTTCAGGCCCGGATGATAGATGTCGAGTATGCGCTGCGAGAGCAGGCGGTAAGTTCCCGCGAGCTCAGGGGGGAGCGACGCAAGGTGGTTTTCAATCACATGCAGGTCACCGCGCCGGGCAGGGCCGGTCATGGCGTCGGCCGGCGAGGCATCGGCAAGCTTGCCTGCTGTGGCCGCTATGAGCGGCGAAAGATAGCCGATATTCAGGCCACGGCGCCGCAGAAGAGCGTCGGCATCGGCCCAGAGCTGGTTCACGAAATTGCATGCGAACACGGCCGCCACATGCAGGTCGTGCCTGAGAGCGCTGTCGGCCAGCGTCACAGAGTCAGAGATGCGTCCGGCAAGCCCGGCAAGCATTTCGGTGACCTGTGGGGTGTTCCCCTCGATGAAGAACGGCACCTGACGCATATCCACCGGCACATCCCTTGAGAAAGTCTGCAGGGGGTAAAACGATCCGTAACGGCTTTTGTGCCCGGCAAACACCTCGACGGGCACACTGCCCGACGTATGCGCCCAGACCCCGGGGAAATCGGGCGTCGAACTGACAATACCGGCTATGGCATCGTCAGCGGTGGCAATCAGATAGAGGTCGGCGTCGGGAACAAGCCCCTCAGTCCCTTCAGCGGCGGCACAGCCGGGAATACCCTCGGCGAGTCTGCGTGCCGATGCCCCGCCACGGCTGACAATCTGCACCAGGTCGGCCACGCCGGCCAGCGCGGGGGCCAGGTGCGACGCAACGTTACCCGCGCCGATCAGGCATATCCTCAGTCGGCGCGGTTGCTCCATTTGCCTATGTGAACCTTTTCCCAAAGCAGTTTCGACGGGTCGATCTCGCGGCGCTCCTCGGCCTTGTAGCCGAACGAGAGGATGCAGAGCACGCCGAATTCTTCGGGTATCCCCAGCAGCTGGCGCACATAATCTTCCGACGGCTCACCATCGGCGCGGAAACGGCCGCGCACCTCCACCCAGCAACTGCCCAGTCCGAGTTGCTCGGCCTGCAGCTGCATCAGTATGGCCGCTATCGAGGCATCCTCGATCCAGGCATCTGACTTCGTCATGTCGGCGGTGACCACTACAGCCAGCGGGGCACGGGCCACCGAGGTGGCATACTGGGGCTTGCACTCGCCAAGGCGAGCAAGCATGTCGCGGTCTTCGACAACGACAAACTGCCAGGGACGCACACTTTTCGACGACGGTGAGGTAAGGGCGGCCTCAAGGATGAGACGCACGTCATCGGGCGCTATCGGCTGATCGGTATATTTCCTGATCGACCTGCGCTTTAACAGCAAAGAATTGAATTTATCCATAACGGGAGGCTGGAGTTTGAGTTGTGTCGGCGTCAGCGACGGCACACCCAGGCATCAGAAACACCGGCCGAGGCAGTGAGCCTGCGGGCATCGGAATAAGATGACGCGGTAGAGCAATAAACGCGGTATTTCCCGTCCTGCTCAAGGATGTCAAGCCGGCGCCCCGAATGGTCAAGCAGGTACTGACGCGCCTGGGCCGCTGTCGGGAACGACGCCACGACCACTACATAGGGGTCGCTGTTTTCAAAACGCTTTTCGGGGGCCGCAGGTTTTGCAGAAACACTGTTCACACCGTTTTCACCGGCAGATGTAGCTGCCGCCAATGTCTCAGGCGCAGTGTGCTCCGGCGCAGCAGAGGCTTGTTCAGCCTGTACGGAGGCTGCGGTTGCCACATTTTCATCGCCGGCAACCATATCAGCGTCTTTGGAGGCTACGGTCACGGATGTCACCGCAGTGCGGTCAATTACAGGTGCAATGGAGGCCTGTTCGGGCTCGTTCGCCATCCGTATGGGATTCATCACAAACAGAGCCACGGTTATGGCTATGGCCAGCAACGCGGCTGCCGCGCCTATATTGCGCATCCAGGCGCGGCGCACCCGGGTGTCGCGTTCGGGTTCAGCTGTTTCCGGGGCAACAGCCGTCGTGGCAGGACGGGCAACCACAGGCACGGGCGGCAATTCAACGGCACGCGCATCGGCCGCCCAGCCACGGCTGAGTGCCCTCAGACGCAACGGCCCCAGGCCATAATACTGACTGTTGACGGTGCGTGCCGCGGGGTAAAACCTTACAGGGGTTCCGGGCAGTTTCATGAACGCACCGAGATGCCCGAAAAGCAGTTCACCCTCATGCTCAAGCTGTGCAGCAATGTCAGAAACACCGGCCGAGACAATCCTGTCGGCCTCGGCATAGCTTATGCCGTCGCGGCGGCTGATGGACGAGGCCACCAGCCCGTCGGTCTCCCTAAGCTCGGAGTTGAATGTAAGGCGGCGGCAGGGGGGGAGCATCACATCCGGATTCTCTTTATCGAAACGAGCCGGCATACGCCTTGATACAAAGGCGCCAAGCCCCGGTAGCACCACGCAGTCGTGGTGACGCAGCAGGTATTCGGTGTGGAGAATCACGTTGTTCATCACTGCAAAGATAGCTAATCCGCATTAATTTTCAAAAAAATTCACAATCATCGACCCGCAAATTTATCGGGCGCCAGACCTCCCCCCTTTCTGTGTATTGCTCACTGTTTCGCGCAAAAACAGAATGTGGGCCGACAGACAGCTTGAATATGGCGGTTTGGATGGATTGTCTGCCGGCCCACGGGGTGTTTCTTACCTGATTGTTATAACTTATATTCCTATATAGTCATCAAATACATGGCAAGAAGCCAGAAAGCGTGATTGAATTGTTGAACGCTGACGAATCTTGGCTATATATAATCGTGTCTGTTTATGTTGTGGCAATCATAATCAGGCGTACCGCCATCACGCCATGTAACGGCCTTTGCCGTCTTACACTGATTTTCACGCAAATATACGACTCGATTCGGTCCAAATCACGTTAACGGATGTTAAAAGTTGCCATGTTGGCAACATTTTCACCGCCTCAGATTCGCATCACGCTGAGCGTTCGACAATTACAGCATAACCGGCACATTTCTCCATGTTACATTGAGGTTACACTAAAATACAGTTCGGCCTGTATAACCGCCATATTTCACGTCACAGCCCGGTTACAGGGCAAATTACGCGCCGGTGTGTCATTTCCCGACAAATAAGAGGCTGTTTAAAAATAAATGTTAAACAGCCTCAAAAAAATCAGCGGGTGGTTCCATACGTATGGAACTACCCGCTGACATTATATATGTGTGCTTGTATTGAGCAGTAATTCCGCCCGGTTTAACCGGACATTACCTCACATACTCTTTGGTGACCTGCGACCCGCGCACGACAATATATATGCCCTGCGACGGCGTGGTCACACGCACGCCCTGAAGGTTGTAGTAAACGGGGGTGGCATCCGAACCGTCGGCTGTAACACCTTCAAGACCGGCTGACACAGACATCGGCACGGTGTAGAGATACAGGTCGGGGAACTCGGCATTGGTCATGACGCACATCACGTCATCAAAAGGCTTGATGAATGTGGTGACGCCGTTGTCGAGCAGATACTCGTCGTCTACATAAAGGTTCTCTCCGACAAGCTCGCCGTTCTCATCAAACTCGGGGACACCGATAAACCACCGGTATTCAGTGGCCGTTCCGTTCACCTCGGCCTGGTCCGACAGATCCACACGACCGTCGACGCAAGGCACATCCATGGGCTGCTGGTTGACGAAATGATATATCATATAGCGCGGAAGCACCGGGGGAAGTGTGGCGAAGGTGAATCTGTTGCCCGACAGGTCAAGGGCAATGAGCTTGTCCAGCGATGACACATCAATGCCGGCGAGCTGGTTCTGCCCCAAGGCAAGCTGTTCGAGATTAGGCGCGCCCGTGAGATCTATGGCGGCAATGTTATTTCGGGAAACCGAGAGTTGCCAGAGCATGTCGTTGCCGCCGAGCACTACATTCTCAAGGGCGTTGTGACCTGCAGCCGCTATCTGCAATACGGGCGAATGGCTCAGGTCAAGGGTCGTGAGGCTGTTGTCAGAAATCGAGAATGTCATCAGCGAGGGGTATTCCGAAAGGTCGAACTCGGTGAACGCGTTCTTGTCGAGCGACAGCTCACGCAACACACCGTTCTTCGGGAGGGTGAGGGATCCGTCAGTGAGGCCGGCTCCGAGGACACCGATGCATACGGCATCCGTAAGCGACGAGGCGTCGAACCGGCTCATTGAGGCGCCGCTGATCGAGAACACCGTGATTCTCTCTTCCGGCGAGTAGGTATAGACCTTGACATCGGCGCCCTCTATGGTAGTGGCGTCGAAGAGGGTGTAGGTATCGCCGAGCACATATTGCTCTACGGCATTGCCTTCGCCGCTCCAGTCGATATACAGTGCGGTGCCGGCAGAAGCGGCGGCCAGAGAGAGGCTCACGGCCTCATTCCCGACAGGTGTGGTGAACGATGCGATGAGATTGTCAGGCATCTCGGCGGCCTCGACCTGCGTGGTGTGGAACATGTCGGCACCGGTGAAATCCGGGAATGCCGGATGCGTCATCTCGCAGAATACGGTCTTGCCGATCGCGGGGGCCAGAAAAGCGAAACGGCCATGGGTGCCGCGTATGTCTGTTCCCTCGACGAGCACACGGCCGTCGTCATAACGCCATGTATATACGGTGGCCTGCCCGGCGATGTCGCGGTACTGCGACGAGAGGTTTATCGACGGCGCCTTGGTGGGCAGCGTAATCGGTGCCTGCGGAGCATATACATAGACGGTGCCGGGATTGGTTACCTCGGGGAGGGTGGCCAGCGTGAACAGGTTGTTGTCGATGCGGAGGGTGCCGATATTCTGGTTGTCAGGGAGCTGTATTGTTGTCAGTCTGTTATGCGACACATCGACAAGCCCGGCCTGCGCCATATAGGTGATGTTGATGTCGGTCAGATTGTTGTGGCTTATATTGAACGAGCTGATGAACTCGAACTCCTTGTAGTCGAATCTGTCGAGGCGGTTGAACGACAGGTCGAGGCGGTCAATCGCACGGGGATCGTTGAGTGTCACGGAAGTCAGAAGATTGTGCGACAGGTTGATGTCGCCCAGCACGTTCTTGGCGTAGACGGCGTTGACCCCTTCGAGCGTGAGCGTGCTGAAATTATTGCCTGACAGGTCAAGCGATGTCAGACAGCGGTTGAAACCGAGATCCACATTGTAAAGGCCGGCATCGGTGAGGCTGAGCTCACGCAGTTCAGGTGCTTTTGTGAGGTCTACGGCATAGAGGGTGGTATTGTCGATGCCGAATGCCGTGAGGGTCTCACCTTCGGGTACATATACAGTCACCATGCCCGAGCCTTTCTTGATAGCCGTCACGTTGGGTGTGGCGGGTAGGCCAGATGTGGTGGCCGAGAAGGGAACCTGCTGTCCGTCGCCAAGATCAATCATGAACTGACGCGGAGCCGATGCAGTCGCGCCGTCAAGGCCGACACTCATCACAATGGTCTCGCCGTCATTTACACCGGGAGTAAGGGTGAGCGCCGCAGTGGGCTTGCCGTATGCCGCGGCTGTCTTGACACTGAATTTACCGGTAGTCAGACGCACGCCGGGGAATGCCGAGCTGCCGAATGAAAGATATACCGAGTCAGCGGCCGCCTTAAGGAGCGTAACCTGGCCGTTTTCGTATGTGAAATATTCAGGACCGAGCACGGTAGCCGCGTTGTCGCTCTCTGACCATGAATACATTACCGCATCGGTGGAAGTGCCCGCACGGAGCACCTTGTCTGCGAAATCAAGTTTCGTACCCGCGGGATAAGACTTGGCGACAGTCATCGGACGCTGGTCATATACATAATCATACCATGCGGGATCAGGCAGAGGCAGTGTGGCGAAAGTCATGTCGTTCTGACTGATATCGACACTCGTAAGCAATTGGTTTGCCGACAGGTCAATGACAGTGAGCCGGTTCTTGGCCAGATTGAGATAGTCGAGCTGCGTGTTGGAGCCAAGATTGATTTCCGTGAGCAGGTTTCCCACCGCGGTGAGGTAGGTCAGGGCCGGATTGCCTGACACATCGAGCGTGGTGAACTTGCGGTCGGTATTGAGCGTGCCCGAATCCTTCTTGACATAAAGCTGAGTAAGGTTCGGATTCTGGCTCAGGTCGAGGTCGATGATGCCGCTGTCCTCCACATTAAGTACCTGCAGAGCCGGGCATCCGGTGACGTCGAGAGTGCGGATAGGGCAGCTGTCGACGCAGAGACGACGCAGTTTCTTGCAGTTCGAGGGGTCGAGGTGTGTCAGCGTCTTTGTGGCGTAGGCGTCGAACGACACCAGTTCCGGGTAGGTGGTGATGTCGAAGTCAGGCGAGATGTAATCGATTATATCCACCTCGAGAATCGTGAGGTTGGGGTGGTTCTCACCTACGATGAGCGGCGTCTCGGGCGTGAAGGGGTTGTCGGTGAGGTATAGGGCCGAAAGTTTCGTGAAACGCGACAGATCGAGGCTTTTGAGCGCGTTGTGCTGAAGGTCGAGTATGTCGAGGTTGAGGCAGTCGCCCAGGTCGATTGTCTCAATATAGCATCCCTCGGCATCGAAATAGTCTATCAGCGACGCGTCGCCGTAGATTTTCACAATCCCGTCGGAGTTCACGTTGCATGTGACAACTGTTCCGGTCATCTCCTGTGCCTCGGAGTCAAATGTGGCTGGGCCGACCAGATATTCGTCACGGCCGAAACCGCAGTCTACGTCAATATATGTCTCTTCAGTGGCGCCGAGCACGAAATGAAACGCGTTGGTGCCACCGTAGGTTTCGTATATGTTCGTCTTGAACGTGATTATCGGCTGTTCGTCAGCTGTCTGCGCTGTGGCCGACGCGGCCATAAGCAACAGGCCGGCCGCCAGTGATATTTTTCTCATTCCGATATGATTATCTGATTACGATTTTCTTTGAATGTGTGCCGTTTACCGTGACGACATACACGCCGGGACGCAGATTTGAGAGGTCCATCGTGAGCGTATCGCCGTCGGCCGCGCCGCGCGACACCGCCGTACCTGTCAGGTCATATACAGTGGCGCCGACCGAGGGGGAATTCCCTACGAACAGCTCGATGTGGCCGTCGGGGGTCTGTTTCACCATCAGCCCGTCGGCATCGGCGCTTACCTCTCCGATGCCTGAGCGACGTATCACCTCTTTGAGGCCGGCGTAGGCGTCAAACTTGCCGGCGCCCCACTGCACGGGGTTGCCCGAGAGCACTTCTTCGTCGCGTATCGATGTGGTGGCCACTATTTCCTTTATCTCGTTTATCGTGAGCGTCGGGTCAGCCTCAAGCCACAGGGCTATTGAACCTGCAACATAAGGTGTCGACATTGATGTGCCGCTTGCAGGGGCCCAGTAGTTCTCGCGGTCAACCTCGCTTACCGAGGCCACGACACCGCGCTTGCCTATAGAGGCTATCTCGTTTTTGGCGTAGTAGCTCGATGTCGACGAGATGACGGCGGCGCCGGGAGCGCAGACATGCGGCAACGTGCGCCCGTCGGCCAGGGTGCCGTATGACGAGAACGGGGTGATCTTGCCCGGCAGGAACGTGTTCTGATAACCGTAGACATATCCGTCGAGCGCGCCGTATGAATCGCGCACATTGTACGCGCCCACGACAAGCACGTCGTTGCCGCATGCCATGTCGGAGATGGTGCCGTCTGTCTGACCCGTATCCCACCCCTCGATTCCGAAACTGTCGAGATAGCCGTAGTCGGCCTCGTTGTAGCACTCGATGCGCTGGCCTGGCTCTCCCTCTACCACGAATCCGAGGATATAGTTGCCGTTGGCGTTCTTGTCAGGATTGTCTTTGGTATAATATGACACCAGGCCGGTGTATTCGCCGGTGTACTGCTCGCGGTTGTAGCCCACGCCGACATAACCGCTGAAAGCATTCGAGAAGTTCGACGATACCACATCGGTTGTCTCCTGCTTGTAGTCTGACGAACAGTAGAACACTCCGGCGCCGTCTTCAAGTCCCGAGGGGATGCCCATATTGTAGCTTATCTTGCCGCGTGCGCGATTGAATATCACGGCTTTGAGGGTGAACGGACGGTCGCTGTACACATACGTCATGCCATAGCGCGTGTCGGGGGCGTACGAGGGCATAATGAAGGTCTTGGCCTCGGTGTCGCCCTCCGAGAGATTCTTCACCAGAGCCAGGGGGATGTCGCCCTCGTTGCCGGCCGACAATACCACTACCGCCTCCTTGGCCACGAGCTCAAGGAACTGTCCCATGAGCGAATTCGGCCGGTGGCTGTTGACATTAGAGCCCAGCGAAAGGCTCAGCACACAGGGTTTCTGCTGTTCATAGCGGTAGTTGAGTATCATGTCGATACTCTCGGCAATGAGCATGTCGACCAGATCGGTCACGCCGGCGGCGATGTCGGCGCCTGTGGCCACGCCGTAATACGGATTGGCCATGGTCTGTATAGTGGCTGTCTGGCTGTTGTCGGCCACAGCCACCTGTGCCTCGCCTCTGTAGCTGCCGGCCATTATGCCCAGGGTATGGGTGGCATGGAACGTCTCGTCGGTGTCGGTAGTGAAACGCCATATATTGTCTCGGTCGTATGTGACGCCGCTCCAGCCCCCTTCACTGCTCGGATCGGTATAGGTGTGCCCCAGATAACCGATACGCGAAGTAGCGTCTGAGTTACGGAAATTGATATGGTTGGCATCCAGCCCCTGGTCGACCACCGCGGCAATGACCCCGCTCCCGGTATAGGGATGGTCAAGCTCCACGCCGTTGTGTATGGATTCCACGCCCGACATCTGACGCGACAGATCCATGTCGGCCTTTACGGGGCGCGACAGCTGGAACTCGGCCACGCAATCAAGCGATGCCACTCGCTCCTCGTCACCGGCGCGCACCGATACCAGGGCAATGTCGCCGCGCACCGAGGCAACAGTGACACCCTCAGCCTCAAGATCGGCACGGCTACTGCCGGCTGCAAGCCTGATGAACCCGAATGTGTGACCGGCATCTTTTATCGCTGCCGATCCACGTGTCACAGCCGTGTGTGCCAGCTCGGCACGTTGCCGACGCAACTGCATTCTGTCAGCCAGACTCAGCTGAGCCGATGCCGGAATTACTGTGGCCGCAGCCACGGCCATGGAAAGAAGTGTGTACAGTTTCTTCATTAGCCTATGATTGATTTATGATTGATTTATGATCTTACCGTGAGATTATGTGATATGATTTTTGTAAGCGGTCTGAGAATGTTTGTTGCTGTGAATTTTACTGCCGGCGACAAACAACCTGACTACCAGTTGCCGTCATGGGCTTTATGCAGACATATTAGCGTGCAAAGATATATATTTTTTCAATAAAAATTGCCATATTTCAATATCACATTCTGCTGATTTTATCATTTT
>CALJBF010000268.1 GCA_938027385.1 uncultured Porphyromonadaceae bacterium
AAAGAAAATGAACCTAAGGAAAATTTAAGAGGTAAATTTGAAGATTATGAAGATGAAATAGAGTCTCTTGGTGGCCGCGTGATTCACATGCCATGTCATACAGGTCTGAAAGCCCCTTTGTCGATCAGTCAGTTCCGCAAGGTCCTCCGGGAAAACGGGCCATATAAAGCCGTGCACATCCAAACTCTTCTGAATAGCGTTTGGCCTCTCATTGCGGTAAAATCCGAAACTCCGGATAGCGTAAGAATTGTGCATTCACATAGTACCGGCAATACCCTTTCTTCCGGTTTCATAAAACGTATTTATGAACGATTTGCCAGGATAATGATCCGCCGCCATACCCAGACAATGCTGGCTTGCGGTCAAGAAGCTGGTGAGTATCTCTTCGGTGACAAGTTCATACAAGCAGGCATTGTCGTCAATAATGGTATCGATTTGGATTATCATACTGCCAAAAACGCTAATGCAATCAAAGCGATACGCAAGGAGTTTGATCTTGAAAGATGTCTGGTGATTGGCAGCGTGGCGAGATTCAATCCTATAAAAAATCATACGCGCATGATAAATATCGCGTCTGAATTAAGAAAACAGGGAGTCGGTTTCAAAATGCTTTTTGTCGGCAACGGAAGTGACGAGGAGATGCTCCGGGAAAAGGTGAAAGACGCAGGGCTGAGCGACCACATAATATTCACAGGTTTACGCCGCGATATACGCGATTTGATGGCAACCTTTGACGTTTTCCTGATGACCAGTCACTTCGAGGGAAATCCTGTGACCCTTGTCGAGGCTCAGGCCACCGGTACACCCTGCGTGGTTTCAGATGTTATTACCAACAATATGGATATGGGGCTTGGACTAATATCAAAATGCAGTCTTGAGTCCTCTGATGAAATCTGGGCAGAAACTATCCTGAGGGCGTCAGCAGTGCGGCAAGAAGATATCATTGAAATCCGGCAGCAGTTGACTGCACATGGTTATGATTCAGAATCCACAGCCCGTCAGCTCACCAGTATTTACTTGAAATGAATATCCGGATTATTTTATTGATACTCATAGCGGGGTTCCTCAATATCTTCAGTATATCCGGAGCCGCTCATGAGATGCATTTCAATGATTATGTGGTATGGATTTCGCCGTTTGTCCTGTGTTGGGCCGCATATAAGACACGGTATCAAAAAATCCTCCCGTCATGGTTACAGACAGTGGCTGTCGTTATTACCGGCATTTTTCTGGTGTTGGCCATCTCAGATTACGAGCCGAAAGCCAAGCAGTTTCTAAATATGCTGACCGTATTCGGTATAGTATTATGGGCTCAACTCTTCACCATTCTGAAATGGAAGGATGTCAATTTATTTAAACTCGGTCTGACGTCCGGGATATTTGCCATCATACTGATTAATTTCTTCTTGCCTGGCAATATATGGTCGGGTTGGAGCGGAAACTCAGCGATCGGCATGTTGCCTATGCTGATGTTGGGACTATGTTGTGTCTGGTGTTCTGAGCATAGATATAAAAAAATATATGCCGCCATACTTTTTCTGATACCACTTTGGGAAGTCAGTCAGCTGGAAAACAGATCATCCTTGTTCTCACTGCTCCTTCTGGCAATGGTGACTTTGAGCGGGTTCTGTATCAAGAAGAGAAAATGGTTCAGAGTGTTCTATATCTCGTTATTGTTGGGTAATATATTGATTCCGGTATTTAACGAGATGGTCTCGAACATGAATCTGTTTAAAGATGTGCTTGATATAGGCGAGGAAATGACCGGGAAAACGAGTCAGGATGCGGCGTTCAACGCGCGTGATTTTTTATGGGCTTCAGCATTCAAATACCTTGATAATCACCCTTTTTTTGGGCTGGCAGGCGTCCGACCGTTTTATTCACATAATTTTTCCACTGATGTACTAATGGAATTCGGGCTCATAGGCTGGATACTGTTTATGGTAATGATGGTGTTTGTAATGGAGAAGTCATTCAAGGAAGGATCCAGATATAATCTGTTTCTGATAGCAGTGGGCTGTCTTGTGTTTATGGACACTTTTGAAAATATGCTGGCGGGTAATGATTTCTTTACAATATTTACTTATTGTCTCCCTGCAGCGGCCTTGTCTTTGAATCATAGTAATTCACGTAATACGTTGCGGCGTAACTGCCAGCGCAATATCTGAAATGAGCCGAAAAAAATCCTTAATCTTCATAATGGATACCTTTCCGTTGGGAGGTATATCCAAAAGCCTGTTGGCACTTCTGCATCAGCTTGACGGTAAATACGATATCGATATGCTACTGATGCGGCAGACGGGTCTGTTTATTCCGTTGATACCAAAGTCGGTGCATCTTGTGCCTGAACCCATAGAAAGTACATTCCGCAATCCGAATCCGCGATATATCCTTTCAGCTCTGAAGAGTCTCCCCTTAGGACGTTTCATTTCATGGCTGAATCTCTCTGCAAGATGCTCTGTCGCGCGGATTATTGGTGGCTTGCACCGTCAGATAAACGTGTTGGATGCGTGGCTGGGGCGGCACACGCGCGCCATCGGCAAACATTATGATGCGGCAATAGCATATCAGGGAGGACGGTGCATATACTACCTCATTGAGAATGTGGATGCAGATGTGAAAATCGGATACGTCCATAATGATTATACACAAAGCGAGGTCGATTTTATGATGAAACCGACTGATCGACGTTATTTCCCTCAACTGGATGATATAGTGACCATATCACCGAAATGTGCGGCATCGTTGGCCAATGAATTTCCTCAGCTAAAAAATAAAATCAAGGTTATAGAGAATATATGCTCTCCTTCCATGATTAGGTCGTTAGCCTCTAAAAACGTAGAATTTGATGAAAATTATAATGGCTCACGTTTAATTACAATGTGTCGCATTGATATTCATCAAAAAGGCCTTGATTTTGCTGTGGAGGTCTGCAGGATTCTAAAAGCGAATGGTTTGGATTTCAAATGGTATATCCTTGGCGACGGTGATGAACGTCCCGTGCTGGAACGGATGATTAAAGAAAATCAGGTTCAGGACTGCCTGATTTTGGCCGGAGCAAAGTTTAATCCGTACGCTTTCATCCGGCAGGCAGATATATATGTACAGCCCTCGCGATACGAGGGAAAATCTGTAGCACTTGACGAAGTGAAGGCATTGGCTAAACCGACTGTAGTTACAAACTTCTCAACGGTAAACGACCAGTTCGAGAATGAACGGACGGCAATTGTCTGCGATATGACTCCTCAATCAATAGCAGATGCCATTATGCGCTTGATAAACGAGCCGGAGCTATGCGAAAAGCTGTCGGCTAATCTCGCCGCAGAAAAGGTAGGCAATGAGGAGCAGGCGCAGGTTTTTGAATCGTTGCTTGAAAAGGGAAAATGATACGCTGTGTAATTCAGGCCGGTTTCGGTAATCAGCTTTTTCAATATGCCACAGCATACGCACTGGCACGCGAACTGAATCAGCCTTTGGAACTTGACTGCACGTTTTTCGATTGGTATAACCGTACGCACCCTGATACCGCACGGAATTGTGCGATGGAGCTGCTGGCTCTTGATGGCAATCATACAATTATTAGTTCAGGAGTGGCTAAGTATTGGCGCTACCAGCCACTGTTGTCGCTGAAATTCTCATATTTACCATGGTATCCCGGTGGTCTTCCTGTCATCAGAGAGGATATAACTGATTGCCGTAAAGATCAGCGGCATCTGTTTAGAAAAATAGGGAAACGTGGGGCTGTCGTTTTCGGTTTCTGGCAGAATACATGCTATTTCGATAAATATCTATCAGATTTACAGCGACAGTTTAAACCGGCTTATATTCTGCCTTACGGCATGAATGAATTGTGTGATGAAGTCTCCGGATGTGAAAGTGTCGGAGTTCATGTACGCCGGGGCGATTTTGTGAAACTTGGTTGGGATAAGAGTGCCAGGTATTATCGGACTGCCATTGCAGAAATGCGTCTAAGAGTAGAGTCACCTGAATTCTATATCGTATCTGATGATCCTGACTGGTGCAGGCATACGTTTACTGATAGTGATTGCCGTGTGCTTGATATACAATCTGAGAATAAGGATTTAGATGAGTTCTTCCTGCTTTCGCAGTGTCGTCATCAGATCATATCTGAAAGTACATTCGGCTGGTGGGCGGCGTACTTGAATCAGAATCCGGATAAAATCATCGCAATCCCGGCTGATGCCAAGGGCGATATTTTCAATGCTTTGCAAAATGCATTTAAAATCAGTATCTGATAAATCAGTGAGCAATATACCCAAAGTAATACACTATTGCTGGTTCGGACATAATCCGCTCCCTCAAACAGCTCTCAAGTGCATCGAATCCTGGAAAAAATTCCTTCCCGATTATGAAATCATGGAGTGGAATGAAGACAATTTCGATGTAAACGCCTGTCAATACACATCTGAGGCCTATGCCGTCGGGAAATATGCTTTTGTCAGCGATTATGCCAGATTCAAAATCCTTTACGAGCGCGGTGGCCTTTACTTTGATACTGATGTCGAGATCATCCGCACTATTGACGATATAATTGCGCGTGGCCCGTTCATGGGATGCGAGCGCAGTGTGGCAGCCTCTGCACAATCCGCACAAAATCTAGGGGTTGCCCCAGGCCTAGGGCTGGGTTTGCTCCCAGCCTTGCGGCTGTGTGCAAATATATTGGCGTATTATGAGTCGGTTCCCTTCCTTAAAGAAGACGGCACGCCAAACACCCTGGATACAGTAGTTACCATCACCTCACGTATATTATGCGAACAAGGACTTCAACTGACTGATAAAATTCAGCAGGTGGCCGGGGTATGGATATATCCCAATGACTACTTTGCGCCAAAAGATGTCGATACAAAGCAACTTACCATAACACCAAATACCCGTTCGATACACCATTACGATGCATCGTGGGCTGAATGGTACGACAGGGCGGCCGGCAATCGCGGGCCGAAACTAAAACGCATCTTTGGCAATAGGCTCGGGGATAGAATCAATGTTGCCATCTACCTTTTCCAGCGGTACGGATTGTTCGGTGTAATACGCAAAATTTTAAACCGCTGATGCTTTTATAAAACAATAGCAATATCGCAGAATAAATATGAAAACCGCTCTTATAACAGGCGTTACAGGACAGGACGGCTCTTTCCTTGCCGAGTTCCTGCTTGAAAAAGGCTATGACGTGCATGGTGCCATACGCCGGTCATCTGTGGATTACCGCGAACGGATCGCTCATCTTGAGGGTCACAAAAACTTTCATCTTCATTATGCCGATCTAGGCGACTCCATGTCGATAATTCAGGTACTTAACAAGGTTCGCCCTGACGAGGTATATAATCTTGCGGCCCAGAGTCATGTGCAGGTCAGTTTCGATTCTCCGGAGTTCACCGCTGATGTTGATGCCACAGGTGTACTCCGTATTCTTGAGGGTATCAGACAGTGTGGCATTGCCGATACGTGCCGTTTCTATCAGGCCTCTACATCGGAACTCTATGGAAAGGTTGAGGAAGTGCCCCAGAATGAGAAAACACCTTTCCACCCGTATTCTCCTTATGCTGTGGCAAAGCTTTACGGATTCTGGATTGTTAAGGAATATCGCGAGGCATATAATATGTTTGCCTGCTCCGGGATACTTTTCAATCATGAGTCAGAGCGCCGCGGTGAGACTTTTGTCACTCGCAAAATCAGTCTGGCCGCAGCACGCATTGCCCAGGGAAAACAGGAAAAACTATATCTTGGAAACCTCTCAAGCCTACGTGACTGGGGGTATGCGCGTGACTATGTGGAGTGCATGTGGCTCATACTCCAGCAGGATAAACCGGATGACTATGTGATTGCTACAGGCGAACAGCATTCTGTGCGTGAATTCTGCCTCCTTGCATTCCGTCGCGCCGGCATCGAACTTCGTTTTGAAGGCGAAGGTGCGGAAGAAAAAGGTATCAATGTCGCTACCGGCAAAGTCCTTATTGAGGTTTCTCCGGATTTCTACCGTCCGACAGACGTCGTAAACTTATGGGGAGATCCAGCAAAGGCTAAAAAAGAACTTGGCTGGGATCCGGCTAAACGTACTTCATTCCAGGAACTGGTCAACATCATGGTTGATGCAGATATGGCCAAAGTGGCTGTAGAGCGTGCCGGCGAGCATATCCGCACCAATCTCGCCGAATATCTTGAGAAAGGCATTGTCAAATGACCCGAGTCGAATCACAGATCATAAAGGGTGTCCCCATTCTGTTGATGATGTCTCTGAATCTGTTCAATCAGGACAGGAATGTCACATCAGTTTCTCGCGGTATATTCTGTTTGTCGACGCACAGCGGCGTTGTCTGCTGAATAATGAATATGTCCATTGCGCCTACGGTAACTGTCGGCATACCTGTTTATAATGCCTCCCGATTTTTAAGGTCAGCCGTCAGATCGGTATTGAACCAGACTTATATAGACTTCGAGCTTATTATTACAGATGATGGTTCTTCTGACCATTCTATCGATATAGTCCGTGAGTTCGACGATCCTCGCATCCATGTATTATCTGACGGTAAGAACCTGGGCATTTCTGCCAGATTGAACCAGCAGATTGATTTGGCAAAAGGGAAGTATTTCGTACGCATGGACGCTGATGACATTATGTTGCCTGACCGGCTTGAAAAGCAGGTTGCTTATCTTGATGCACACCCCGATGTAGATGTCATAGGTGGCGGAGCAATTATCATTGATGATGATAATAATATCATAGGGCAACGTATCCGTTCATCAATAAAGGCACATACTCCCGGATCGTATGATTATCATTTCATGTTCATACATCCTACGGTTGCCGGACGTATAGCTTTCTTTCGGAAATATCATTACTCCGACGAACTGAAAGGTGTGGAAGACCGTGAGTTATGGACTCGGGCGACTTTGGACAGCACTATGCATATTCTGCCGGAATTTGTCATGGCATACCGTGATCCGCTAACGGTAAAACTTAAAACCTATCTTTTCAGAGGATGCCAGACGCGCCGGTTTCTTAAATCGTCACGTGTGAGGGCAACTTATTCTAATGTTTTACGTACCAAAGAGATTGCGGTAAGTTATATAAAGGGCATGATTATGTTGTCATGCTCACTTTTCGGATTGAGCAGAATAATCATTGCACGGAGAAATACGCCGGCATCACACGAAGCGCTGATGTATGCCGAATTCATCAAAGAGGCATGAATTACTCCGAGCATTTATAGAATTAATATCTACATGCAATTGATATTGCTGTCAGGCGGCTCAGGCAAGCGATTGTGGCCGCTGTCAAATTCATCCCGGTCAAAACAGTTCCTCAGGTTGCTGACATCGCCCGATGGCTCTCCCGAGTCAATGATACAGAGGGTGGTCAGGCAATTGCGCGATGCCGGGATGGATAAAAATCTGACAATTGCCACTTCGGCATCCCAACGCGATGCCATTATCGCTCAGTTAGGTAGGAATGTAAGGATTGTAACGGAACCGGAACGAAGAGATACATTTCCAGCCATAGCGTTGGCTACTGAATATCTTGGTCGTGAACTGGGCGTTGGCGATGACGAGGTCGTGGTGGTTATGCCGTGTGACCCATATACGGAAAGCGGTTACTTCGATGCAGTCATTGAGATGTGTCGGGCTGTCGGGGATGATATGGCCGACTTGATGCTGATGGGTGTGCGTCCTACCGGGCCTTCCACAAAATATGGTTATCTTGTTCCGTCGTCGGATAATCCTAATCGGCTGGAATCGTTTACTGAGAAACCGGATGCCGGGCGTGCCGAGCGGTTGTTGGCCTCGGGAGCGGTATGGAATGGCGGGGTTTTTGCTTTCAGACTTGGATTTATCAGGCGTATTACCCGCCGGTATCTTACAACCGCGACATTTGATGATTTCAGGAAACGTTATGCAGAGTTGCCTAGGATCAGCTTTGATTATGAGGTTGCCGAAAGGACATCGTCTATCGGCGTGATTTATTATAGCGGATTATGGGAAGATCTGGGAACGTGGGATATGCTCTCGGTTGAGATGGATGGTTCCACCGTGGGCAGAGCCGTACAAAAAGACAGCATAGGTACTACGGTGATCAATGAATTGAACATCCCGGTGCTGTGTCATTCGACCAGGAATCTGATAGTTGCCGCATCGCCTGACGGAATTCTGGTGGCCGACAAGGACAGCACTGACAGAATCAAGGATGCCGTGGGAGAGGTAGAGACACGTCCTATGTTTGAAGAACGTCGCTGGGGCGTATACAAGGTTATTGGCACCGAAAAATTCAGTGACGGCTATTCTATTCTGACCAAACAGCTTACTCTCAATCCGGGATGTTCCATCAGCTACCAGAAACACACGCATCGCGATGAGGTCTGGACTTTCGTTGATGGTCAGGGAGAGATAGTCATCAATGGAGAACGGTCTCAAGTCGGACGGGGAGAGACGGTTACGATTCCCAAAGGGAGCCTGCATGCGCTAAAGGCTGTTACGCCATTGACTTTTATTGAGGTTCAGCGAGGCACAGAGCTGATCGAGGAAGATATAGAGCGTTTCGATTACGAATGGTGACAGTTGGCATAGCCTGAATTGAGGCTTGTGACAGGTTCCATGAAAATATTACACGTATTCACTATAATCAGCACCCCCGTAGCGTTCTTTGACGGGCAGTTCCGGTATCTGTCTGATCAGGGGTACCGGATTGACGTTGCCAGTGATTCGGAGGAAGATGTCGGTTTCACGCAGAGAAATAATATCGGATACTGGCGTGTGGGAATCGAGCGACGGATAGCTCCGTTGGCTGATCTCAAGTCAATCAGCGCTTTATGCAAGTTGATTCGGCGTGAAAAGTACGATGTTGTCGTAGGGCATACGCCCAAGGGCGCAATGGTGGCCATGATTGCAGCACGGTTATCCCGGGTAAAGACCCGTGTGTATTACCGTCATGGCCTGGTATATACTACCGCACATGGATTGAAACGGTTCATCCTCAAGAGTGTGGAGCGTTTGACCGCTATGTGTGCCAGCCATGTTGTCAATGTAAGTCCGTCATTGTCCAGATTGGCTGTGACGGATTGCCTAAATCCTTATCAGAAACAACGTGTCATTGGGAAAGGTACCTGCGGAGGCATAGACGCTAAAAATACTTTCCATCCCGATTTGATTTCTGACGAGGATTTGTCGACGCTGAGATTATCACTCGGACTGGATTCCGCTGATTTCGTTATCGGATTTTGTGGTCGGCTGTGCAAGGAAAAGGGTATCCGAGAGCTTGTTGACGGTTTCAGCCTTTTTCGGCAGAGCAATCCCTCTCTCCATGCTAAACTTCTGTTGGTCGGTCCATACGACCAGCGTGACATTCTGCCTGATGAATATATCAGAGAAATTGAAACCGATCCGGACATCATTGCGACCGGCAGAATTGAGAAAGCCCGCTTGCCATACTATTATGCACTGATGGATGTATTCGTGTTCCCGTCATATCGTGAGGGTTTCGGTATGAGCGTGCTTGAGGCCTCTGCGATGAAAGTGCCGGTACTGGTATCGCGGTCGCACGGATGTATAGATTCCATAGTTGAGCATGTTACAGGTGAGTATGTCGATACAACTGCACAAGGAATCAGCGCAGGGCTTGAAAAGATGAAAGATACCGATTTACGAATTAATCTTGGCGTCGAAGGGCGAGAACGTGTACTCCGGCATTATGACTATCGCGTAATGTGGCCGCTTGTATCGGATTTCTATTCTGAATTAAACAATAAATAACATATTAAGCATGACAGGCATCTTGCTTGTCATATAAACTAACATTCACTCCATGCAGCTGTATCGCAGGTTTTTCAAGCGGGCGATTGATGTTGTGGCCTCGGGCGGGGCGCTGCTTGTGCTGGCGTTGCCGCTGGCGGCAGTGACCGTGTGGCTGCACTTCGCCAACAAGGGTGCCGGCGCATTTTTCCGCCAGGAGCGCCCCGGCAAGGATGGTCGGATTTTCCGCGTGGTGAAATTCAAGACCATGACCGACGAGCGCGATGCCGACGGACGGCTGTTGCCTGACGAGCAGCGGCTCACCCGCGTCGGCCGATTGGTGCGTTCTACGTCAATCGATGAACTGCCACAACTATGGAATGTGCTAATAGGTGACATGTCTCTCATTGGGCCTCGTCCGTTGCGCACCCATTATCTGCCTCTTTACAGTGCCGAACAGGCGCGGCGGCATGAGGTGCGCCCCGGCATTACAGGCTGGGCTCAGACTCATGGCCGCAACGCCATCACCTGGACAAAAAAGTTTGAACATGATGTATGGTATGTCGACAATCTTTCCTTTGGGCTGGATTGCCGCATCATACTGCTAACGTTGAAAAAGGTCTTTAAACGCGAAGGAATCTCGGCCGATGGCCAGGCTACCGCCGAGGCATTTAACGGTCATAATTGATTTGAAATGAAAAGTATTATTATTGGTGCAGGTAAATATGGCGAG
>CALJBF010000269.1 GCA_938027385.1 uncultured Porphyromonadaceae bacterium
ACAGGCAGATAAGTTTTGGCGGGAGACCAGCCTTTCGGGCCGAGAATCTTCTGGGCAAGGCCACAGCGTACAAGATCGTTGTAGCGTTCACCCCACTCGCAGGCAAGCTCCATGCGGCGCTCGTCAAGAATCTGATCGATTGTGACACCGGTCAGTTCAGGCATCTCGGCACGTCTGCGGATTTCATTGAAGGGGGTATCGCCGTTTTTGCCCTGACGAACCTTTGCCTCGGCATTCATGAGAAGAACCTCAGCATAGCGGATTACGCGCACGTTGTTACGATTCTGGAAACCGGTGCGGCCTTCTGTAATCTGCTCCAGGGGCACATACCATTTGCCGTTCCAGCAGTCGGTATTGTTTTCGTTGGTGTTGTGCTCGATATAGTCGCCGCTGGGTGTTGTGGTGCCACCCTGCAGGAACGTGGTGGTGAAACGGATCTTTTCGCCACGGGCCTTGGCCCATTCAACGAACTCGTCGTAGAATCCGACATTCTTCCAGCCGCCGTAGGTGGTAAGAACGGTATTTTCGTTCTTCATCGAAGGCATCATACAGTTGAAATACTGGTCGATACCGATGTAATCGCCGTTAGGCTGACCGAAGTCGGTGCACTGGCACTCCATCAGAGACTCGTCGCAGAGACGTCCGGGAATCTTCCAGAGCTGATAGTAGTCGTTGTAGAGCGTGAAGTTGCCATGCTCGATGATGTCGTTGGTCAGGGTTTCCACCTTGTCGTACTGACCGAGGTTCAGGTAGACTTTGGCGGCAAGAGCCTCGGCGGTGTACACGGTGAACGCGCCTACATGCTCCATTTCATTGGGACGCTTGCGCTCGCAGTTGTTGATAGCGTAATCCAGGTCTTCGAGCATATACTCGTAGATCACATCGCGGGTGGCGCGGCGCAGGTTACCCTGGGTGTTGGTATGGTAGAGCGTGCAGTCACCGAAGAACTGGGTCAGACGATAGTAGGCCAGAGCACGCAGGATGCGGACCTCACCGCAGTAGCTGCGGTATTTCTTCATGTCGGCGTCCGACTTGATGTTCTTGGCATATTCATCGAGCGACAGGAGTGCCGAGTTGCAGGTCTTGACCATTCCGTAGAACTGTTTCCAGATCTCGTCGAGCGCCCAGTAACCGGCATCGTAGATATAGTGCTCGCTCATGTTGTAGAAACCGCCGCCGTCGTCGTTGCCGTTCCAGACATCGTCGTCACGTACAACGAACTCGATGCCGATGGCCCAGTGCATGTGGTTGGTGCGGAGAGTGGCGTACGCGCCGCTGACGGGCATGTACATGTTTGAGATGTCGGTGAAGTCCACCTTTTCTTCCGGCACCGTGTTCTCCGGTTCGATGTCCAGGAAGTCGTCGCAGGCAGTGAAACCCGTTCCCGCGAGGATTACAGCCGAGGCTGCGAATATATTTTTGATGAATTTCATTTCTGTTGTGCTTTAAATGGGATTTATTAGAAGTCGATCTGTAAGCCCAGTGTGTAGGTTGACTGCAGAGGATAAACCTCGGTATCCCAACCCTCGGGATCAGAAAGCTCGGGAGTGAAACTGTTGGCCGAGAAGATTGTCAGAGGACGGTCGGCAGTAACGCTCACGCGGATGCCGGGCAGAGTGTAGTTGCCCATCTTGATGTTCTTGAAAGAGTAGCCCAGTGTAACGTTCTGGATGCGGAAGTAGTCGGCAGACTCAACGAAGTAGTCGTTTGATGCGGTAGCCGAAGATGCTACGTTCCAGCCCTGGGTAAGAGCCTGTGCAGAAGGATATTTGTTGGTCGAGCCGGGACCTGTCCAGCGGTTCACATACTGGTCGTGGTCGAAGTTGTAGTTGGTCTGGGCATAACGGAGCTGACGCTTGCGGTTGAAGAGCTTGGCGCCGTGCTGGCCGTAGGTGCTGAGGGCAAAGTCGAAGTTCTTGAATGTGAAACCGAAGTTTACGCCATAGGTGAACGAGGGGAGGTAAGAACCGAGCGTCGTGCGGTCTGTACTGTCAAAGACACCGTCGCCGTTGACATCCTCATAGCGGAAGTAACCGGGAGCGATACCCTGGGCCTGAGCCGAGGTGATGAAACCTGATGCGACATCGGCATCTATTTCAGCCTGTGTCTGATAGATACCTGCAACCTTGTATCCATAATATGAGTTCATGCGCTCGCCGACCATGTTGATGGTCTTGCCGCCGAGTACGTAGTCACGGCCGTTGAGTGAGTGAACGCGGTTGCGCAGAGTCGAGAAGTTGAAACCTGCATAGTATTTGAAGTCGCCGACACGGTCATTCCAGTTGATCGACACATCGAAACCGGTGTTGAGGATTTTACCGTAGTTGCCGGCAAGCGATGTGGTGGTGAACGGAATCAGCGGAGAGATCACAGCGTTAGAAGTCATGCGGTAGAACCAGTCGATATCAGCGGTCAGGCGAGAGTTGAGGGTTGACCAGCTGAGACCTACGTTAGCCTCTGAAACTTTCTCCCATTTCAGCCACGAGAAGTATGTGGTGTTCTGGTAACCGGCGATAGGCAGACCGGCGGCAGGACCGTAAGAACCGAATACACCCGATGCACCGTTGCCCACTGCGATTGAGGCAAAACCATCCGATGCGGCCACGTTGTCATTACCGAGCATACCCCAGCTGGCACGGAGTTTCAGGAAGTCAGCCCACCTCTGGTTTTTCATGAAACCTTCGTTAGAGATATTCCATGCGGCGCCGACCGAGGGGAAGTAGCCCCATTTCTCCTGATATTTTGAAGTACCGTCGGCACGGAATGTAAACATCAGCAGGTAGCGGTTGTCAAACTCATAATTGAGTCGTGTGAATACAGACTGGCTGCGGTAGCGGGTACCGTTGTCATCTGATGTTGCTGTCGCGCGGTCACCCTGATGGAGATACCAGTAAGCCTCGTTGTCAATGGGCACGTCGTTAGCCTCGCCCTGGAGCCAGTTGTAGGCATCCTGGCGCATCGAATAACCGACCATTGCGCCAAATGAATGTTTGCCCCAGCTGTCACGATAGGTAAGCACGTTATCCCAGACCCATTTGTTGTAGTTAGATGTGGATTTGGTGAGCTTGCTCTGCTTGGTCTGCTGATACTCGCTTACATAATAAGGAATCTGCATGTTGCGGTAACGGATTGACGAGAAGTCATAGCCATAGCTGGTGCGGAAGTTCAGCTTGGAGGGTATGAACGTGATGTCAGCGAAGAAGTTGGTGAGAGCCTGGTAGTTCTCGTTTTTCTCGTTGGTATACTTGGCTCGGGCGATGGGGTTGTAGAAGTTCGAGTCGAAACCAAGAACAGCGGGCGAGGCGAATTTCTCGGGGAAAGTCATCTCGTTGGTCTCATCATAGACAGGCATGATGCCGGGCATGTTGAACGCCTGCTGCCATGCTGATTTGCTGGCTACCTGCTGTGTCGAGTTCGAGAATACACCGCTGAAACCTACTTTAAGCCAGTTGGTGGCCTCGTAGTCAAGCTGTGCGCGGAAGTTGAGGCGGTTGTAGTCGCTTTCGGCTTTCATGATACCGTTCTGATAAAGGTAGCTCAGGCCGACCGAATATGTAGCCTTGTCGCTGCCGCCTGAAATATTCAGAGAGTGGTTTGTCATGACAGCCGTGCGGAGCAGTTCGTCATACCAGTTGGTATTTGCGGCAAAATCATAGATCCCGTTTTCTGCATCCATCTTGCCGCCGAATTTATCTATCGACGCCTCAAGATAGTTGTAGTATGCTTTGGGATTTGCCTCCATCAGCATCTGTGCGTATTCATTTGAATCACACATTTTGAGAAGGTGCTGTGCCTTCTGGAAACCTACATAACCGTTATAGGTTACTTTGGCGGCCTGATGTTTCACGCCTTTTTTGGTTGTGATGATCACTACGCCGTTGGCAGCCTTGACACCGTAGATGGCTGCTGCAGAGGCATCTTTGAGAATCGACATTTCCTGAATATCATCATTGTTCAGGAAGTTGATGTTGTCATAGAACATGCCGTCGACCACATACAGCGGAGTAGATGCGGTGAACGAGCCCACACCACGGATCTGAACCTTCGGACCCTCGCCGGGAGCACCGGAATTGAGGATGTTCACACCCGGCACCTTACCGGTAAGGGCGGCCATGGGCGATGATGTAGGAATGTTGACAATGTCGCTTGCCTGTACCACTGTAATAGGAGCGGTAAGGTCTTTGGCCTTGGCCGAACCGTAACCGATGACCACGACCTCGTCGAGTTTGAGGGCGTCGTCATGCATCTCGAGGCTGATGTTCGAGCGGCCGCCGACTTTCACCTCTTCGGTAGCCATGCCGAAGTAACGGAAGGTCAGCACACCGTTGTCGGGCACATCGGTGATGGTGTAGTTACCGTCGATGTCGGTGGTTGTGCCTCGTGAAGTGCCGTTAAGAAGCACCGAAACGCCGACGAGTGGCTCGCCACCCTTCTCGGTCACTGTTCCACTCACTGTCACTGATGCCAGCGCCGTCATGACGCCGCTCACGAGCAAAAAGAGGAACGCAAGAAAATGTTTCTTCATTTTACTGAGGAATTAGTTAAGGTATTAGGGTTAATTAATTTTGAGTATGTTGAGAGAAACGTCTGAAACGGAACGGCTGCCTCAAGTGGCGGCGCGCTATCTGAAAACTGACATTTACCGTGCGTCCGCGTTGCTTACATAATCGTGATTCTGCAACAGCAGATGCCAAAACGCGTGGCCGAAATTCGGCGATGCCCGGTTTCAAGACGCCGCAAAGTTAAATCAAGGGCGACTTGAGCGCCAAATTTTATTCTACTACAATGCTACTTCATGCTGTACAACATATACGTCATTCACACTTCATTATATTATATTTCTTTAATTATTA
>CALJBF010000270.1 GCA_938027385.1 uncultured Porphyromonadaceae bacterium
GGGCTGATGATCTGGAGTATTCCAGATGGGAGGCAATTCAAGACATCTCTGTGTCAGTCAGAGCAACCGGCGCACGGCTGAACTATGATGGCTGGGAGCGTTATGCTTACGCTTATTCCATGCAGGTACCCCCTGTCCGCAACCTGCATCTATATCATATTAAAGATGATAAGAGCGGCATCATGCGGCGCAGAAACATAGTGGACATGTATGATGCCTGGTTGATATTAGGCGTAGACCGACATCAGATAACAGAAATTTGCAAAATGCTGCGTGAGGAAGGTTTTGAAATTGTTATAGACGGTGTGTTTAAGGGTCATGAAAATGTTCTGTTGTTTATGCGTCCGCCGTATGCTGAGTGTTATCGTCGCAATCAGTCCGGTCGGTCGGCAATTGACTGATACGTCTTGAATGTTTGAAATTTGCGGGAGAAGTTGTAAATCGGCAGACTGACTGATTATATGAACTGATGGCACAGCGACTGCGGGAACTGATAACTGAGGCCACACTGAGACGTCTGACGGGGTATCTGGCGCATGTAAGACTGTTTGAGTACGAAAGGCCGAGTCGGTGAACTCTGCCTGAATCTCGCGCGAGATGAATGTTGAAACAGCGTACATTGTGTTGTCGTTGCTCGACATTGGTGGCAAGACATATATCGGATATGAAACTACGGTATCGAAAAACACTTATCCCGGTGTTATGAATTAAAGGCTTGAAATGTTTTTATCCTGGATTGCTTTGATGCAGTTGCGTATGTATCGCTCGACCGGTAGGACGAACCAGTAATGCGCTACTGTTGACGCCATGACAGCGGCAGTTAATATAAAGATTAATCTTGGAAATGGCATCAGTGATAAGCCGATTTTTTTTAATGCCATGTCACAAGCATATATCACCAATACATGAAACAGATAAAAACTGAAACTGAGGTTTCCGAACTTTACAGATAACCTGAAACCTAATAATCTCGGGCAGCATACCACAGAATAAAGGATTATGGCGCACACAGAAGGCCACCATAATATGCTGAGGGAACAGGTGGACGGGAATTGGTTGTAACAGAATACGGTTACAGTAAATAGTGCCAATACGGACAGGCCGCACAGAATTGTCTTATATCTCTGTATTGGCACATATTTGTTTCTGATTAGATTATAACACTCCCACAGGAATATTCCTAAGACAAAGTCTTTATGCGGGTCAATGGACAGATATATACGATTGCATTGACAAAGTTGCGTGGAATGAGTGGAATAATGATACTGGCATAAATAAATGTTATTAGGAGAAATACCAGGATGAAATTTATTTTGTGATTCGTATATAATGTGAAAATAAAAGGAACTGCGATATAGAAAAATAGAAAGTCTGAGAGACACCACGAAACGCCATTACCTGAAAAATACCAGTTTGGGTATGGAATCCAGGCTTGTAACAATAACAGACTGGTTAAATCGGGAAATAAGTCTGTCGCACAAAAAATCTTTACCGAGAATAACAGGCAAAGTATGTGCAGAGGGAATATTTTTGACAGTCTGTTCCAGATGAATTCTGGGAAATTACGGTTATACCAGATTTTATGTAACTTATCCATATAACCCAGACTCATCACAAATCCGCTAAGAATGAAGAAGAAAACTACTCCTGCATCGCCCCCTGCCGGGAACGGCGAGCCAATTCTATTGGAATAATGGAAGTGGCTGAAAAATATCAGTAGGGCGAATAAGCCTCTTAGGCTCTGTAAGGATTTAAAGTACATGCTTATAAGCGTTCTCTTTGGAAATAATGGTGATTAAATGCACGAAGTAACAAAAAACAATAGATAATTGCAATAAAATAAGTTGACAATTGTGAAAACTGATGAAACTTCTTATGGGAATTTGTAGCGAAAACATTTTGTATTGGAATTTATACCGATAATCATGCCTAAGTCTGATTGCTTTAAATTGACAGTTGAGGGCGGAATGATTTTACCGATTTGAATTTGCGGGAGAGAATTTGTAAATTTGCGGACTGATAGCACGAATCCGATGGCACAGCGACAGCGAGAACTGATACCTGAACCGGCTCTGAGGCGTCTGCCTTGGTATCTGGCGTATGTGAGTCTGCTCAGGGAGCGGAAGGTCGAGTATGTGAGCTCGACCCAGATTTCGCGTGAGCTGAATGTCGACGCGTCGCAGATAGCCAAGGATCTTTCTCTGCTTGATATACGCGGCAAGACCCGCATCGGATATGAGGTGCCACTGCTTGAGAAGAAACTTGAGGAGTTCCTCGGGTTCAAGCGGCGTCACCGGGCTGTGGTGATAGGCGCGGGCTCGCTGGGTCGGGCGCTTATGCAGGATTCGGGTCTTATCAGCTACGGGCTTGAGATTGTGGCGGCTTTTGATGTTGCCCCGGCGCTTGTGGGTACGGTGCAGAACGGCATCCGGGTATACGACATGTCGGCCCTCAAGGAGGAGATGTCGCGGCTCGGGGCGGCAGTGGGCATACTTACGGTGCCTGTGGAATATGCCCAGAGTGCTGCCGACGCGCTGATTGATGCCGGCGTAAAGGCTATCTGGAATTTTGCCCCCTACCGCATTTCGGCCCCTGACGGCGTGGTGATAACCAATACATCAATCTACGCGCACCTGGCGGTGATGTACAACAGGCTTGAAGGGCTTTAGACGGCCAAACCTGGCTTAGGGGCAGTAGGGTCTTTAGAGTCTTTAAAGTCTTTAGGGGCTTTAGGGTCTGTAGAGTCCTTAACGACCTTAATGACCCTAAAGACTTTAAAGACCCTAAAGACCCTGCCGCCCCATGTGTTTAAACCGACAAGAACCTAAAATCTGCTGATGAAGATTTTCAGGATAAACAATAGTCTGGGTGATTTCCCCGAACGGGCGCTCCGCGCGCTCGCGGGGAGCGATGCGCCGTCGCCTGACGTGGTGGATGTGAGTCTGCTGCCCGATTCGGCTACGGTGAACCGGGGGCGCCCCGTGTTCGTGCCTGATTTCGTTGATGCGACGTGGCGGCTGGCCTTGGTCCCGATGTTCCGCATCGGGAGGCTTGGAAAATACATCGAGCCGCGATTTGCGTACCGATATGTCGACGGTGTGGGGCTGGGTGCCACGCTTATGCCGGCCAGGGACACAGACCTGAGTGCGGTGCCGGCTCTCGGAGCCGCTTTTGACGGTGCGCTCGCCATGGGGGCTTTCCTTGATATCAACACCGAGTATTCCCCGTTGCTGAAGGCCGCGGGGCTGCAGGTCTGCGCTGGCGCCCGGCGGGCTGTGACCGGTATGGATGAGATGCATCTGTCTGATGCTGTGGCACTGCTGAGCCGTTACTGCACGTTGCGTACCGGCGATGTTGTGATTCCCGGCATTGTGGCCGGGCTGGATATGGAGCCGCTGGTCGATACGCTTGTCGAGGCCGAAGGTACACTCGGCACTCTTGTGTTGCCGCCGCTTTCGTTCAGGCTGAAATGATGCGGGTAATGATGCCGCGGTGGGACAAGTGAGCAAGTATTCGTGCCGAAATTTCTGAATGTCGCCAAAATAAATTACCTTTGTAACCGTTAATAAACGGGGAGAATTACGCCCTGTCGTGAGCGTACCGCTCGCTACTTTAGCCTTAAACCTCTCGGATAGCCTGAGGCCGATCTGTATATGAGACATGCCCGGGGTATTCTGGATTGACTGAACGGTTGATTACATGTCAAAGCATACGATTTTCAAGATATCTGCCATGGCGGCACTCATGTCGGGTGTGGCCTTTACGGCGATGGGCGACATACAGCCCGGTTATTTCGGCACGACTTCGGCGTTGTCGTCGGGCAAATGGGTAAAAATCAAGGTGTCGGCCACCGGCATGCAGCAGATTACGCCGCAACAGCTGGCCGAATGGGGATTTTCCGATCCGTCGAAAGTGGCTGTATGCGGCTACGGCGGCGCCGCACTGTATCTTGACCAGGTAACCGACAATGTGCCTGACGATGTGAAACCGGTGCCGTCGCTCTATGACGGCAAACGCCTGATGTTCTACGGTATCGCTGACCTGCATTATACGGCCACACGTCCCACGGAGAATTCGCGATGGAATGTGACCGTGCGCCGCAACTATTATGCCGATTACGGGTGCTATTTCCTGACCGACGCCATCCAGCCCGAAACGCCGGTGAGCGTGCCTTTCAGGCAGCAGTACAATGTGTCGCGCGACGAGGCGTTCTCAATACTGCATGTCGAGAAAGAGGAACGTAATCCCGAACTCGGTGCGCGCTTTTTCTTCGGTGACCTCTCCGATGCCCAGACCCACTCCATTCCGCTGGATCTCACCGGATACTTTCCTTATCCTGACAGTGGACTTTCTGCGGGCCAGTCAAATCGTGCGTCGATGCATGTCAGCGGTGTGCTTGCCTATTCGGTGAACAACTGGGGCAATTCGCGCTGGAGCATAACCCCCGGCGGTACGGCGCAGACGTTCAGCCTGCAGCGCCGCGACAAGGGCGAATGTGTCTACGAGGCACAGAACAACATGTTCCTCGCCAATCCCGCGGCTACCGAAGACGGGCGCTACACGCTCGACATTACCCTTGACAATGTAGGCATCAATTATGCCGCGCTCGATTTCATCGATGTCACTTACCGCCGCCGCACGGATATGGTGCGCGGTGGCCAGCAGAGCTTTATCATCGAGACCGGCAATAATGCCGACCACATAAACTTTACTAACGCCTCAGATAATCTGGCCGTATGGGATATTACCGACAGCCACAGGCCTTACGTCTATGAGGTGGATCATGGTGCCGGTAACCTTGCCCGGATATCGTTACAGCCTACCGTGTCGGCCGACCGGTCGTATCTTCCCACCCTGGTGGCGTTTGATCCCGAGACCGATTTACATGCCGTTGAGAAAGCTGGTGATGTGGATCCGCAGAACCTCCACGCGCTTTCAACCCCCGATCTGGTTATCGTCTCGGCTCCCGGTTTCATGGACCAGGCCGAACGGCTTGCCGACATCCACCGCTCGAAACAGGGGATGGATGTAGTGGTAGTGGATCACAACATTGTCTACAACGAGTTCTCGTCAGGTACACCTTCGGTGACCGGTATCCGCCGTTTCCTGCGCATGCTTTATGACCGCGAGCCCGGCAAGCTGAAAGCCGTGCTGTTGCTTGGCGGATGTTCGTGGGATAACCGCAACATCACCAACTTCCCCGGCGCCGAGGAATATTTCGTGCCTATATATCAGGACCAGAGCTTGATTTCGGCCGGCTATATGTCACGTTCATATGCCACAGACGCCATTTACGGCATGCTGTCAGACGATTTCTCGACTGTCGGGCGCCGAGGCTCACGCTGGTCTGACAATCTGGCTGCCCAGATGGAGATAAGCGTCGGCCGTCTTCCGGCCCGCAATGCCGAGGACTGCCGCCATATGGTCGACAAGGTCGAGGCCTACATGAACAACCTGCCGTTCGGCGATACCTTCTCTCGTGTGCTCGTCAGCGCCGATCGTGGTACTAAGAATGCATTCATGCAGCAGGCCGATGAAATCGCTGATATTGTCAAGAAACATTTCCCCGATGCTGGTATCACAAAAGCATATTCTCAGTTCTATTACAATACGGCCGGCGGCGATGGCAACAACAATCAGGAATTCCTGTCGCGTGCACTGTCGCGTGGAACCAATTTCTGGTATTATACGGGTCATTCCGCTCCATCGGGTATGGCTTCCAGTGGAGCACACTTCTGGGGCATAAACGAGGTCAATGGCTATGATTATGAAGTGCCGCCTTTCGCTCTGTTTGCTACATGCCGTTCTGCATATTTCGATCATGGAACAGACAATACGATGACAACCATGCTCAAGAAAAACAACGGTGGCATCATAGGCGGCATCGGTGCCCTGCGTGAGGTTTACCTGAACAACAACCATGTGTTCGGCAAGCTTGCCACCGAGGCATATTTCATTTCGCCCGCCAACACTCTTCAGGGCGATGTATTCCGTTCGGCGCGCAACAAGATGGCCACACAGGCCCGCGTTTCCGATACCGACTCGGTGAATATCGTGAATACCTCATGCTACAACTTCCTCGGTGACCCTGCCGTGCCCATTTTCCTCCCCTCCGAGAAAATCAAGGTCACCGCTGTGAACGGTGTCACTTCGGGTACGGCTGTCGTCACGCCGCTCACCGCGTTCCACATCACCGGAACAGTCGGCCCTGACGGTAATGCCTCCGAGTCGTTCAACGGCGAGCTCATGGTCTCGATATACGATGCCCCTCAGAATCTGACCGCATACGACAGATATGACAACATCGACTATTATTTTGACACCACTCTCGACAACGACATCATCTACAACACCTGTGCCGAGGTTCGCAACGGCCGTTTCGACGTCAGCGTGATTCTTCCGGTGCCGGCGTGTACAGGCGTGTCGAACCGCGTGGTGCTCTATGCCAACACACCCGACGGCACACGTCGTGCGGTAGGCAGCTATGACGACCTGGTGGTCAACCCGGTCGACGGCTTTGCCGACGGTTCCACATTCCCCGCTCCGGTAATCGAGGCGCTGTATCTCGATGCTCCCTCTTTCATCGACGGCGACATGGTGTCGTCGACCCCGACCCTCTATGCCGAGATCGGTGCCGATGAGGCAGGTCTTGTAGGCGACTCTCCCATCTTCGGACAGAGTCTTGCCATCATCCTCGATGACTCAAAGACCTCGTACAACGCCGGCGGCCTGCTGAAACACCTCCCCGACGGTTCGGCCACCCTGGCCTATCCGATGTCTGACCTCAGCGACGGTCCTCACTCGCTCACGCTGAGAATATCGAACAACGCCGGGCAGTCATCCACCCGCACGATCAACTTCACCGTGGTGAACACCCCGCTGACGGCTACTGTTACCGTCGACGAGGTTCCGGCCACCACCAAAGCCACCATCCGGCTCGAGCATTTCTACAACGACCTTACCGACACCCGTCTGATTATCAGCGATATGGCCGGTAACCCCGTGTTCGCTGACCCGTCGGCCTCGTTCCCCTATACCTGGAACCTCAAGGATCGTGACGGCAATCCCGTCGCCCCCGGCCGCTACCGCATCGATGTCAAGCTGCACACCGGTCTCAAATACGGTGCCGCTGAGCCGGGAGAGCTCATCGTGGTCGATTGATTCCGAGACACAAGGCAACACTTTCCTACACTATTCTCCTCTCCGCCTTAACCCCGATTCTCTAACTTAAAAGAAAAAGATACAATGGCAGAAAACGCTAAACAGCAGGAAATCAAAATCGAACTGACCCCCGAGATTGCCTCGGGCCACTACTCGAACCTCGCGGTGATCTCGCACACCCCCAACGAGTTCTTCGTCGACTTCATCAACGTGGCTCCCAACATGCCTCAGGCACGTGTGCAGAGCCGCATCATCATGACTCCCGAGAACGTGAAGAATCTCCTCTTCGCCCTGCGCGACAACATCCAGAAATACGAGAAGACCTTCGGCGAGATCGAGCGCAAGACCCCCAAGGGTGATGCCGGTGTTCCCAACCCCTTCCAGGCCTGACACGGCCCGGCAACATGCCGGCAGTGACATGTCCTGACCAGTTACCGCATCCGGCTCTCCGGCCTCACAGGCCGGGGCGCCGGTATCGGTTTTTTCGCCAGCCTATAATAACCCGTCCCACGACAGCTTACTTACCATAATGCGTTCCAACAATCTGCTGATCTATAACTCGCTTCACCGTCAGAAAGAACTTTTCAAGCCCATACACGAAGGCCGTGTCGGCATGTATGTCTGCGGCCCCACGGTATATGGCGACGGCCATCTGGGCCACGCGCGCCCGGCCATCACGTTCGACGTGCTCTACCGCTATCTCACCCATCTGGGTTACAAGGTGCGCTATGTGCGCAACATCACCGATGTGGGCCACCTCGAGCACGATGCCGACGAGGGCGAAGACAAGATTGCCAAAAAAGCCCGTCTGGAGCAGCTTGAACCGATGGAGGTGGTGCAGCACTACCTCAACCGCTACCACAAGGCCATGGAGCGCCTCAACGTGCTCCCACCGTCGATCGAACCGCATGCCTCGGGGCACATAATCGAGCAGATCGCCTACGTGCAGCGCATTCTCGACGCCGGCTACGCCTACGTTTCCGGTGGTTCGGTGTATTTCGACGTCCCCAAATACAATGCCGACCATCATTACGGCATACTCTCGGGCCGCAACGTCGACGAGCTCCTCAGCGAGACACGCGCTCTCGACGGTCAGCAGCAGAAACGCCATCCGGCCGACTTCGCGCTCTGGAAAAAGGCCTCGCCCGAGCATATCATGCGGTGGCCTTCGCCCTGGAGCGACGGTTTCCCCGGCTGGCACCTCGAATGTTCCACAATGTCAGAGAAATACCTCGGCGAGACCTTCGACATCCACGGCGGCGGAATGGACCTGAAATTCCCCCACCACGAGTGCGAGATCGCACAGACAGTGGCCGCTAACGGGCGCCCGAGCGTCACATACTGGATGCACAACAACATGGTTACCATCAACGGCCAGAAGATGGGCAAGTCGCTGGGTAATTTCATCACCCTCGATGAGTTCTTCACCGGCTCGCATCCGCTGCTTGAGCAGCCCTACAGCCCCATGACCATAAGGTTTTTCATCCTCATGGCGCATTACCGCTCGACGGTCGACTTCTCGAACGCCGCCCTGCGCGACGCCCAGAAGGCCTACGAGCGCATGCTCCAGGGATGGCGCCGCCTCGCCGAGCTGAAACCATCGGCCGAATCAACCGTTGCCGCCGAGATCGAGGCCATTGAGCGCGCATGCTACGAGGCCATGGACGATGACCTCAACACCCCCATCACCATATCGCACCTTTTCGAGGCCGTGAGCGTTATAAACCGTGTGAACGACGGACACGCCACCGCTACTGAGGCTGACATAGAGCGTCTGCGCGCACTGTTCCAGACCTTCCTGTTCGACATCCTCGGCATGACCGCCGACGAGACAGGTGCCGGTGCCGACGCTGTTAAACCCTATAAGGGTGCTGTCGACCTTCTCCTTGAGGTACGCTCGCAGGCCAAGGCCAACAAGGACTGGGCCATGTCTGACCTTATCCGCGACCGTCTCGCCGCTCTCGGCTTTGACGTCAAGGATACCAAGGCCGGCGTGGAGTGGAGTCTCCCCGCCAACTGACGCGCCACCTCCCAGACAAAGCAATAACGCCGGCAGAGGCATCTCCACCCCTGGGAGGGGCCGCGGTGCTCCTGCCGGCTTTTTATAACCATACAATACACGCCGCTGATGGACATACAGGGTTTCGCCGAGATGGTGCTTGACATGATGCCTTTCGAGCCTACCGACCAGCAGATAAAGCTGGTGGCGGCACTGTCGCGTTTCTGCGCGGCCTTCACCCCGCAGGATTCGGTGTTTATCCTCAACGGCTATGCCGGCACCGGCAAGACCTCTGTCACCGGCGTGCTCGTGAAGGCACTCTCGGCGCTCGGCATCCCGACCGTGCTGCTGGCCTCCACAGGTCGTGCCGCCAAAGTGTTCTCCGGATTCACGGGGCGCCCGGCGTTCACCATTCACCGCAAGATTTACGGCTCGCCGGTTCTCGGCCCCGACGGACGTTTTCATGCCCGCGTGCTTCCAAATCCGCATGTCAACACGGTGTTCATCGTCGACGAGGCGTCGATGATCGGCCAGGACGGCGATGGCGACTCCAACCTGCTCAACGACCTGGTGATGTATGTCTACGGCGGCATGAACTGCCGTCTTATCCTCATGGGCGACACCGCACAGCTCCCCCCCGTGGGGTGCAGTGAGTCGCCGGCAATGTCGCCTGACGTGCTCAGGCAGATCGGCCTGCGGGTAAGCCGCGCCACCATGACGCGCACCGTGCGCCAGCAGTCACGCTCGGGCATCCTCTACAACGCCACATGGCTCAGACGTGCCATGCTTGCCGATCCGTTGCCCGAACCGCAGATACGTGTCACCTCGTTCAGCGATGTAGCCGTTGTCGACGGCACCGAGCTTGAAGACGCCATACAGAAGTCATACTCTGACTACGGCGAGGAGCAGACAATCATCATAACCCGCTCGAACCGCCGTGCCGTAGACTTCAACCTGGCCGTGCGCAATGAGATCTATGACCGCCAGGAGGTGCTCACCCGCGGCGAACGCCTGGTGCTCGCGAAAAACAGCTACTACTGGACGCGCGAGGTCGAGGGGGTGGATTTCCTTGCCAACGGCGAGATGGCCGTTGTAGAGAAGATATATGGCCTTGAACAGCGTGATTACTCGCTGTTCGCCGACGTATGCCTCTCGCTTCCCGACCTCGGCGTGTCGGTCGACGCCAAACTCAATCTCGACTCGCTTACCTCCGAGAGCGCAACCCTCCCGTACGAGAAGTCGCAGGCCATCGCCGAACGTGCTCTGCGCGACGCCTCGGCCCTCCAGGCCGCGCCAACGACACGCCGCAAGGTATTGCGCGCCGACCCATATTACAACGCGCTACAGGTCAAATATGCCTACGCCGTCACATGCCACAAGGCACAGGGCGGCCAGTGGGCCTCGGTGTTTGTCGACATGGGTTACATCCCGGTCGAGGCCTACGGCAACCTTGACTTTTACCGGTGGCTATATACTGCGGTCACCCGCGCCACCCGCCGTGTCACCTTCATCAACCCCGACCTGAAGATAGTGTGACTTATGCGGTTAATGTAACTTATGTGGCTTATGTAACGTATGTGTTAATGTAACGTATGTGACTTATGTAACTTATGTGGCTTATATGCCGCAGATTACATAAATAACATAAGTTACATAAGTCACATACGTTACATTAACACATACGTTACATACGCCACATGCGTTACATCTGCCACACCACCGGGCCACAAAAAACGGCGCCCTGCTGATACGGGGCGCCGTTTTTTGTGGGGTTGCCTGCGTTTACCTTACGGCAACGATTTTGGCGGTGGTGCCTGCCGATACCAGATAGGTGCCGGTGGCAAGGGGCAGTGTCTCACGGCCGGCCGTGAGGGTCACGGCGAAGACGAGGCGCCCGTCGGTGGTGTGCACGGTCACGGTCTCGCCCTCGGTGCCTTCGATGACTACGCCGCCGGCTACGGGGATGATGGCCACGCCGTCAGCGGCAGCAACGGTCTCGGCGATGCCCGAGCCGTTCGGGTCATAGATACGGTAGCCGTCAATCATGGCCTGGTTTGACGCACCCATGGTGAAGTTCACGAACAGGCCGAGTTCAACCCATTCCTTGCCGAGCATCGTCTCGGGAAGTGCCACGGCGAACGGCTGCCATCCGGCCTGCAGACCGGTGGTGCTGAAACTCATCACGTCAGAATAGTTCCCTTCGGCATCACGTGTCACAAGTGTGTACTCGGGCACGACGGGACTCACGAAGATCATGGCCTCGAAACTTGCGGCTGTCATTTCGTTGGTGGTGAACTTGGGCAGCATCACATACGAGTCGCCGCGGTTGAACGACGTGCGGCCGATTAGGGCGGCATTGTCTTCGCACTGTGCGCCTGAATTTACATCTGCAGGATTGCCGAGACCCCATTCCGGTCGGTAGTCGGGATCGAGGTTGGAACCGAGCGACACGGGTTCGTAATGTATCTTGTAATCGGCGAATGTCTCGTTCATGGGGAGGGTATATGGTTTGCCGAGCACAGCATCAGCAGAGGCGATGCCTGAGCCTGAATTCATGCCGTTGTAGGCCTGGATGCCCACCGTTACGGCGCTCATGGTCGATTTCCAGCCTTCTGACAGCTCATAATCGTATGAGGTCTCGTCGCAGTCAAGGGCGTCGAGCTGATACCAGTCCTC
>CALJBF010000271.1 GCA_938027385.1 uncultured Porphyromonadaceae bacterium
GCGTGGTATTCAATGTCGGCCACCCCCATGCCGGGATACTGCGAGGTCACGGTCTCCATGCGGCGGTATTCGTTTCCGGCGGGGAAGATGAGTTCCGGAATATGGTCGTAATACAGGCGTGACCCCTGCACGCGACGCGGATGCACCACAGTGACCTCGCGGTCGGGACGGTAATTCTGGTTCACCACGACGCGCAGGTCGTTGAACATGTCGCGCACATTGAAGTTGCGCGTGTCGACCACCACCAACAGCTGCTGGTGGAGGTCGTTGAAGTCGATGTCGGTTCGCGACATGGCCTCACCCCCTATCGCCACCGCCCCCTCCGAGACCATGAATCTGGCCTGCAGCACGATGGTGTCGGGGTCATCCTCGCGGTATACCTGCAGAAGGTAGTTGCCCGAGATGCGGAACTGATAGTCGCTGTTGGGCAGAGTGATGGTATAGTGCACGTAATGGGTGGCCGTGCCGCGCGAGAACTCGTAGTCGCTCACATCGGCATAATTGAACCCGTCGAACACTTCCGAGTCGACAAGCTCCGACGGCTGCCAGTCGGCGTTGCAGTGCATGATGCGGTAGCGCAGGAAGGTACGCTCGTCGGCCAGCTCGTCGAAACCGATCACGAGCCTGTCGTCACCCCCCAGTGTCAGAACCGGGGGTGCCAGGCGGTCGCCTTCGACGCGCACCGTCAGGGTGCGGAATGCGGGGTCGAAGATACAGGTGCGCGTGTCGGCGGACGTTGCCGTGAAGACTGATGCCACGATCAGACATAACAGCCACATCACACGGCGCATTATGCACGGTGTGACATGTGTCTGCGTTTTATGTATGGCTTGTATCATCGGCGACTTGCTCATATAATGTGGCTCATATAATGTGGCTCACCACTGTATGGGGGGGTTGCCGTGGGCCGCAAGGTACGCGTTCGCCTGCGAGAAATGATGATTGCCGAAAAAGCCGCGGTGGGCCGACAATGGAGACGGATGCGGCGACTCCAGCACCAGATGGCGCGTGCGGTCTATCACCGCACCCTTGCGCTGCGCGTATGACCCCCAGAGAATGAACACCAGATTGTCGCGGCCGTCGGAAAGGGCCTTGATGGCGGCGTCGGTGAACCGCTCCCACCCCATGCCCTGATGCGAACCGGCGCGGTGCGCCTCCACGGTAAGTGTGGCATTGAGCAACAGCACACCCTGGCGCGCCCAGCGCGACAGGTCACCGTCGACTGGCATCGGTGCGCCGGTATCGGCGCTCACCTCCTTGAAGATATTGATGAGCGACGGGGGCATGGGCACGCCGGGATTCACCGAAAAGCACAAGCCGTTGGCCTGCCCGGGTCCGTGATAAGGATCCTGGCCGAGAATCACAACCTTGACATCATCGAAAGGTGTGGTGTCGAAAGCCGCGAATATCTTTGAGGCGGGGGGATAAACCGGGCCGTTTGCGTATGCCTGGCGCGTGAACTGCACCAGCGAGGCAAAATATGGCTGGTCAAACTGCTCTTGCAGACGGTCTTTCCACTGCGGGTCTATTCTAACTTCCATCAGCGCAAATTTAGCCATTTTTGCCGAGGCGGCCAAATATCACATAAGTAACATAAGCTACATAAGTCACATACGTTACATTTAACCTGATGTAACGTGTGTGACTTATGTAACGTATGTGGCGTATGTGGGGGCGGACGTTACTTGCGCAGAACCTCAAGAGCCTCCTTGTAGGCCGGCTCGTGTGTGATCTCATCCACGAGATCAATGTATCTGATCACGCCTTCCTCGTCAATGATGATGACACAGCGGGCAAGCAGACCGGCCAGGGGTCCGTCGACAATCTGCAGACCGTAATCCTTACCGAACTCGGGCGAGTTGAAAGCCGAGGCGGGAATCACATCCTTAAGCCCCTCTGCGGTGCAGAAACGGCCGGCGGCAAAGGGGAGATCCATCGACACGCAGAGTACCACGGTGTTTTCAAGATCTGATGCCTCTTTGTTGAACCGACGCACCGAGGCGGCGCACACCGGGGTGTCGAGACTGGGGAACACATTGAGCACCACACGCTTGCCGATGAAATCCGACAGGCGTACATGCTTAAGCTCCGGCGTGATGAGATCGAATGCGGGCGCCTTGGCGCCGGTGGCGGGAATCATGCCGTAGATGTGGCAGGGATTTCCCTGAAAATAAACAGTTTCCATATCGATATGTCAGTTAATCTTTATCTTGACTACCCGTCAGTTTGCGCGGGCGACTGCCTGTATAACGCTTTCGGCAAGGTTTGAGTTGAAACCGAGCACGGTTTCCTCGATCACGCCGTCACGGCCGGCCACAATCACCACCGGGAACTCGGTGGCCCCGCAGTCACGCGCCAGACCGCGCGCCGACATCAGCAGGCGCTCATTGTCGTTGACCTGAGGCACCACCTCCTCTATCATATCGGTGTTCGAGCTCACGAAAGCCATCACCAGCGTGTTCTGCATGGGCAGTGACGCCGATGCCTTGCGCAAAGCCTTCACGGTCTCGCCAACAGACCCTACTGTGGGGTCGAGCAGGGCAATCACCGTCGGGAACTGGAAACGGTCACCCTTGTGGTGGGTGTAACGCTCGCCTGTGGTGGTGGGCAACGAAATCTGCGGCATGGGGAGGCCGCGCAGGTTCTCGACCCGGTAGTTGCTCTCGCGGTATTTCTCGAACACCTCGGGGAACATGGCTATCAGCGCCTCCTCCCCCTCGGGCAAAGCGGCCGGTGCCCCCGTGGGATATGTGAAGGTGGCCTGTACCTCCTGCTCACTCACCTGGCCGGGATTGAACTCGTTCACCAGGCGCCGCGGCAGACCGGTAGCGGGGTCGACAATCAGCGTGAAATAGCGGCCGTCAAAACCGCGCACATTCTGGGTGGCCTTGACCACGGTTGATTTTTCGCCCGAGACCAGCGTGTCGGCAAAGAACCTGACGGTAAAGGTACTGTCGGCAGCCATGGCACGCAACTGTGCGCCAAGCGACTGCGGCAGAAGATCAACGAACTGTCCGTTGGCCTGCACACCGCCCCCGCGCGTCTGGAAAGGGATGGAATCCCACTCGAAATGATATTCCTGCAGCCTGTGGTCGCGGTAGCGGTAATGGCTGCCCTTGCTGTAGCTGAGGAACCCCTCGGAAACGGTCTCACGCGTAGGGAGCAACCATTTTATTAGATAGTCGACCGGCGAGAGCGGGTCGTTTTCGGCGCGCTCTGAAAGCAGGTCGACTGTGTAGACAATATCATCCTCGGCCTGCGGCAGCGACACGGCATAGTTCACCGTGGCCTGGAACGCCGGAACAGCCTCAAGCATGGCGGCAAGCTCCCCTATATTAGAGCATTTCCCTCCGGCCGTAAGCCCGGAGGGAAATAAAGCTGCTATCACCATTAAAATTCCAAATTTCCCTGTCATAAATAATAGTTGCAAACGTGGAATCGGTTCCCGTATCGGGGACATTCTGATATTAGAACATGGCCGCGGCGCGAAAGTTCACGCCACGGCAATTATTTTTTTCGAGATGTTTCAGTCTACTGAAATTTCAGCGGTCGGAACGACCCGCCGTGACAGCCCGCTTACATAGCGGAGGAAAAGCCCCAGGAAGAGCGCGGCTACGGCAAGTCCCGCGCCGGTCCCGACAGTGGTATCAAGCCCGAACCCCTCGGGGGTGGGCGCCACAAGCAGATAGCTGACGGTGACCACGGTCATGAACAGTGCCGGGAACAGTGTGATGTAGAACCAGCGGCGGTGACGCGCCAGATAGACCGTAGCCGCCCAGAGGGTAAACACCGCCAGGGTCTGGTTGCACCAGGCGAAATAACGCCAGAGCACATTAAAGTCTATCATCATCACTATGAATGTCACGGCAAAGAGCGGCACGCAGATAATGGCGCGGCGCCCTATATCGGTCTGCCGCAACCGGGCGAAGTCGGCGATGATCAGCCGGGCTGACCGCAGGGCGGTGTCGCCGGTGGTGATGGGCGCGGCCACCACGCCGATAATGGCGAGGATGCCGCCGAATGTGCCGAGCCACCCTATGGAAATGTCGTGCACGAGCGCCCCGGGTGTACCCCCGTCGGCCATGTACCGTGCCAGGCCGTCATATCCGCCGGTAAAGGCAATTGCCGCAGCGGCCCAGATCAGCGCCACGATGCCCTCGGCCACCATGGCACCGTAGAATACCGGACGGGCAAGTCTCTCGCTGGTGATACAGCGCGCCATCATGGGCGACTGCGTGGCGTGGAAACCCGAAATGGCACCGCAGGCTATTGAGATGAAGAGCATCGGGAATATGGGATGCGTCTGTGCCGACGGGTGCCGGTTGGCGAAACCTTCGGTGATATTGTCGGGAATGGTAACGTCGCCGAAGAGCATGACGCCCATGAGCGCTACGGCCATGAAGAGCAACGCGCCGCCGAAAACCGGATAGAGGTTGCCGATGAGCTTGTCGATCGGCAGCATAGTGGCCAGGATATAATATATGAATATCGCCACCGACCAGAATGTGACATCCATGGCATCAGGTGTCATGGCGGCAAGCAGACCCGAGGGGGTGAGCACGAACACCGCGCCCACAAGAATCAGGAGCACCACCGAGAACACCAGCATGACGTGGCGCACACCGTTGCCGAGTTCGCGGCCCACCAGCTCGGGGAGCGATTTGCCTCCTGAGCGCACCGACATCATGGCCGATATGAAATCATGCACGCCGCCGGCAAGAATGGTTCCGAACACAATCCACATGAATGCCGCCGGACCGAACATTATGCCCATTATGGCGCCGAATATCGGGCCCATGCCGGCGATGTTGAGGAACTGGATCATGAATACCTTCCAGGCAGGCATGGGGATGCAGTCGACGCCGTCGGGCGCGGCCACGGCCGGAGTCTTGCGTGCCGGATCGATGCCGAACACCTTTTCGGCCAGCAGGCCGTAAACGAAATAGCCGCCTATCAGCACGGCAAGAGCAACAAGAAAAGTGGTCATAACGGTTTACAGAAAAGAGAGGTTATTTCAAAAAGAGAGATTGTTTGTTTTGTTTTCATGGCAGGCAGGGGTCGGCTTTCAGTCGGCGGCCTCGACAAGCTGGTTACGCAGACGGCGCAGCTCGATATCGGTTTCTTCAAGATTGCGCTCAAGAGCCTGGATTTCGCCGGCAAGCGAGGTATCGCCCCCCGCATAGCGGTTGCGGGCCGCGCTAAGGCGGCGTGCTGTGTCGTCGCGTCCCTGAAGGGCCTCCACGTAATTGCGGGCGGCCTGTTTCGCCATCCCCCCGGGCAGCTGGGAGTAGCTCGTGAGCACACCGCGGCCGGGCACATAGACCGTGAAGTCTGGTGCCGACGCCGAAGTGCCCTGCGCGGCCAGAGCGGCCATGCGGCGCCGTGCGGCGGTCACATCGTCAGCCTTCCCGCGCGCGGCCGACAGCGGCGACAGCAGCGCCTTTGCGGCGAGGTCAGGGTCCTCGGGGTCGACATTGACACGCATCTCGGCCGGGATATATGTATATATGGTGACCATGCCGGGCACGCGGTTGCGGTCTGAGGCGAACCAGCCGATGCCGGTAAGCTCGTCGACAGCCATCATATAGTCGTTATATGGCGAGTTGTAGGGCATGCCGAGGTTTACGGGTTCAAGAAAACCGTCGTCGGTCCGTCGTGCCATATATATGTCATAACCGCCGAGCGAATCATCGCTGTCTGAGGCATAATAGAGCGTGATTCCGTCGGGCATCATGAACGGATAGGCGGCATCGGCGCCGTCAGAGGCAAGCGTCTCGCCGAGCGGTGCGGGCGTATCCCATTCATCGCCATAGAGCGCGTCGGCCCATACCAGGCGGTTGGTTCCGGCAGTGTCGGGCGCCGACCATATCATCCGGCGCCCGCTCTGCGGTATGAACACCACCGTGTTTTCGTCAGCCTCTACATCACGCGGCAGCACGTCGCGACCGGCGATGGTGCCGCTCTCGGGCGACAGGCGGTAATTCCTGAAGAACTCGTCGGCAGGCACGTTTACCGAGTCGATGATCTGCACGGCCTCCACACGCGTGAGCATGTCGGCCACACGCTCGGCCCGTTCCTCAAGCTCTGCCACACCGGCAGGAGGGTCGGCAGGTTTGCGCCCGCGGCGCGCCTTCGGTTTAAGCGACTCAAGAATCGTTTCTGCCTCGTCGAGGTTGTAACGGCTTATGGCGATGTCGGCCAGCCGGAGTTTCGCCTCGGTAGTGCCCGCGCTACGGAGGGCGGCCACGGCATCGGCGTCACGGCCTATGCTCCACAACAGCTCGCCGCGGAACAGCATGGCCTCGCTATCGTCGCCGATACTGTCGAGAGTGGCAAGCGCCTGCTCGACCATACCGTCTTCAGCCAGCCGGCGCGCCGATTCAAGATCCTGCGCCGACATGCAAGTCACCCCCAGCGCCATGATGGCACCGGCAATATGTTTCATCGGAATTTTACGATACACAGAAGTAAGTCTCATCTTGTCGGAATTATCATGTGGCGGCGTGCCGTGTCAGATCTTCACACCCGCGGCCCCGAGGGGATTGAGGATGTGGAAAATCAGGTCGTGCAACATGTCATACGGGTCCTGGCGCGAGCCAATGCCCTTCGATGCGCAGTCGAACTCGCGTATCAGACCTATTATCTCGACCGTCGGCCACGGACCGTAATATTTCATCGCCGCCTTGATGTCGCGCAACTGTCCGGGCCAGCGGAATCCGAGCGCTTGCATCAGCCCGTGCTCCGAGCGGTCGGGCGAATACCACGCTATAAGCAGGTTCGCGAACAGGTTGAACAGCGTAACGGCCAGCGGCTGCACGGGATTGTTCTTCGGATTGGCCCGGAAATAGGCCAGAATCTCGAAAGCCTTGCGCGCGTCGTGGTTGGCGATTGCCGAGACAAACTCGAAGTTGTTGTAGTCTTTCGAGACACCGATATTGCGCTCCACCGCCTCGGGGGTAATCATAGCTCCGGGGCCGAGCGATACGGTAAGCTTGCCCACCTCGTTGTGCAGACGCGAAAGGTCGGTGCCCACAAAATCGCACAGCATGGCAAGCGCCTTTGCGTCAATGGTGAGGCCGCGCTCTTTGACAAACGTCTCTACAGCGGTG
>CALJBF010000272.1 GCA_938027385.1 uncultured Porphyromonadaceae bacterium
TGTAGCGAGCTACACGACTGATGAAGAGAGGAAAAGATTCAAAAATTTCGCCGAACAAACATTGAAACAATCTGACCGGTTATTATAAAATAATTTTGAACCGTTACTTTTGATTGGCAGGCACAGGGGAAAGGGGTAAGACTGTCTGGCACAGACCTTTTTCACCTGCGATACCGGCACCGGGGCCGTTATCCCGTCACAAATCCCGCAAATGCCAACAGTTATAAACGCAATAAGGAAGAAGCCGGCGGCGGCACACTTCCGGCAGCCTCTGCCGCCGAAATTGATGCCGCACCCCGGGCGCCCGCGGCCGGTGAACAAAACACCGTCATGCCGCAGCCCGGTGGGCAGTGGATCCTGGAGAGAGACGCCTGTGGCGCCGGATCCTGTCTGCGGGATTTCCCCGCCTTGTGAGACAGACCGCCGCAAGGCTGACTGTCCCTGAGATGTATGTTTTTACCTATTGGAAAAATCCGTATCACAGAACAGCCGGGATGGAACCGCTGTCTGTAGCCGCCTGTTCAGAAGGGGGGCTTATTCTATATGATTCGCGTTTGCCGGGTGCCATTATATAAGGGAGGAGTCGGAAAAAAGGATCTGTCGGTTGTTTCGCCTGAAAGCTCAGGAATTAAAATGATAAGTAATATATGCCCGGAAACCGAGCTTACCGACAAACGCAATGCCACATCCGGTGGCGGGAGGGAGCCGTCGTTGGGAAACCCGCAGGCCTCACGGGCACCCCGGTGGTAGATGTTCAAGTTTTTTCATCAGGTATTCAGGTAAGTCAATATAGGGTTAGTTCAGAATTCAAACAGACTGTCACCGCAACTCCGGTTTCCCGGGCCGGCTATGTGACAGATGCCGCATGGCCGTATCTCAGCGCCTCATATGAAAAGCGACATTAGCCGGGGCCGGAGGCTTGGCGCCGCGGCGCCCGGGCTATGTGCTTTCTCGTGTTTCAGGGGTTAGGTTTAAAGATAAATGAACTGCGATGAACTTGATTATCCTTAATCGCCCCGCCGGATTGCCTCTCGCAATGAGGAGCAAATCACTTTGCCGACAACCCGGGGGTTGAAGCGCGTTGCTGTAAAAATCTGCCGCAAAATTAGTGGATATATGAGCCGCCGTCAAGGATTTTTCACTCACAAAAACTCAACATCGCATATTTTACAACTCTACAACACCCCTACCCAAACGATATAATCAACTGATTGTCTTATATTAACAAAATATATGTTTTATAACATATCCTCACATTTGCCTATAATAACGCATTTACTGAAATTTGCCGTCACTACATCCGGAATCAAGTTGAAATATCAATTCATGCATCACAGATTGTTCTCCACCAGATCCGAATTCATCCATCTGGCCACACTGGCCGCCACACTTATACTGGCACTGGCGGTCATGCCGTCAGCTCTGGCGTCATATCCGCTTGTGCGGAATTTCGAGCGCGTGCACCCCGGTGCCGGGCGGCAGAACTGGGCAATCGGTGAGGATGCGCTGGGGCGCATGTACTTCGGCAATTCCATGGGGATGCTCGTGACCGACTCGCACACATGGCAACTGTATTACCTGCCGAACTTCTCGGCCGTCCGTTCGGTGCTCAATGCCGGGCACGACCGCATATATGCCGGGGGATCTGACGAGTTCGGCTATTTCGAGGCTACCGGCACAGGCAACCCTGTGTACCGGTCGCTAAGCGACATGCTCGGCGCCCGGCGCCCGGCCCATATCGGCGAGATCTGGGCCATACATGGCGTGGGCGACAAAGTGCTTTTCCGCGGCGACCACCATATTTTCCGTTACGACGGCCATGACATCGATATAATTCCTTTGCCGGCCAAATCGTCGACCACAAACGTCATCGGGGGCAAGCTCTACGTGGGTCTCGAAGGGCGCGGACTTTTCTGGCTCAACGACAGCCAGCTCGTACCCGTCGACGGCAACAGCCTCATTGCCGACAAGCGCGTTGTGGCGGCTCTGCCGTGGGGCGACCACTCGGTTATGACAGTCACGGCGTTCGACGGCATATACCGCCTCGACCGCGACGGACTGGCCGAATACCCTATGGCCATTACTCCTTTCCTGAAGGAAAACCAGGTATTCTCGGCGGCCGGCAACGGCTCGCAGTATGCTTTCGGAACAGTAAACCGCGGCCTGGTGGTACACGATTTCGCCACCGGAACCGATTCATACGCCAACATGGCCACCGGAATGCAGAACAACACGGTACTTGCCGTGACTTTCGATGCCCGGGGCAATATCTGGGCCGGCCTTGACAACGGCATCGACTATATATTGTGCAATTCACCCATGGGACTGCTTTCCGGCATATCCACCGGCTACGGTGCCGGATATGCCGCCAGCATTTTCGGCAACAGGCTCTACCTGGGCACCAACCAGGGGCTGTTCACCCTCCCCTACCCGCAGGCCGACACGCCCACACCCGCCACCCCGGCCCAGTTGCTCAAAGGGCAGGTATGGAATCTCAAGGAGATTGACGGCACACTGCTGGTATGCACCGATGCCGGCCTGTACCAGCACACACCCGCGGGATTCATGCACGTGACTGGCGTGCCCGGTTCGTGGGACGCCGCACTGCTCACCCCAGCGGCAATGGGCATAGAACCCACACGAGATCTCGGCGGCCGCAAATATGCCCTGGTGTCAACTTACGACCATTTTTACCTGCTGGAAAAACAGGGCGCACTATGGCACTCGCTCGGCCCGGTGACGGGATATGACAACATCGGGGGGCGTTTTGCCATCGACGCCCGCGGAAACATCTGGATTCCACACTGGATCAAGGGGCTATACCGGCTCACATTCTCGCTCGACCGGCAGGCGTTCGTGCAGTCGCAGTTCTACAACCACACCAACGGACTACCCACCGACCGCAACAATTTCGTCAGCATCATCGACGGCCAACCAATCATCTCCACCGAGGGGGGATTCTACACATACAACCCCGGCACCAACCGCCTGGCAATCGACAGACCGCTGTCTGAAATCTTCGGCTATCCGCCATCGCCACGGCTTTACCATCCGGCGGCAAACGAGCTGATTGCCGTTAACCTCTCGCGCGTCAAAGCCGCCACGCGCGACGCGTCAGGCACATACACTGTCGATTCCATCACCCTGAATCCCATAGCCGAAAAACTGATTGCAGGCCATGACAACTTTTACTTCATCTCGCCGCGCAAGATCATAGTGCCGAATCAGGACGGGTTCTTTGACGTCGACCTTGACCGCCGCGCACCTAAATCACCCCCGGCGCAGACATTCGTCAACCGCATCTATGCCGCGGGCGATTCGACGGTCTACTGGGCCAACGGGCGGCAAAGCGCCGGAGAACTCTCGCTGCCATACAGCCTCAACTCGCTGAAATTCGAGTTCGTCAGCCCGGAATATCGCTCAGCCGACGCCGTGAGCTACAGTTATCTGCTTGAAAACTACGATTCGGACTGGTCGCCATGGAGCACAGCCAACTCAAAGGAATACACGCGTCTATATGAAGGCTCGTACACCCTTCGCGTCAGGTCGCTCAACAACTACACGCGCCAGGAGGGTGAGGCTGAGTTCCATTTCACCATCAGGGCGCCCTGGTACCGTTCGGTTCCCGCGAAAATAGTGTATTTCCTGATACTGGCAGCGATGCTGTGGCTCGCTTTCGTGCTGATGCGCCGGGCATCGCGGCGCGCGTCACTGAAGATAAAGCAGGAGAAAGAAAAGGAACTTGCCGCGATGCGCCGTCAGGCCCGCGAGGAGACTCTGCGCAAAGACTATGAGATTGCGGCCTTGAAAGGGCAGCAGCTCGAACACGACATACGCCACAAGTCAGAAGAGCTATCGAACATCACCATGAATGTCGTCAGGAAAAACGAGATTCTGCTTGACATAGCCGAGAGGCTCACCAAAATCCAGGAGCATGACGACGTGAAGGCTCACCGCACCGCCGACGTGCAGAAACAGCTGGCCAAAATACAGTCGGTGATACGCGAGAACATAGCCCACGACGATGACTGGAAGGATTTCACCCACAACTTCGACCTGGCCTATGACAACTTCACGCAGAAACTGCGGCAGGCACACCCCGAACTCACCGAGAGCGACCTGCGCATCTGCTGTTACCTGCGCATGGGGCTGTCATCAAAGGAGATTGCTCCGTTGCTCAACATCTCGTACCGCTCGGTAGAAATGTCACGCTACCGCCTGCGCAAAAAGATGGGTCTGACCCGCGAGACTAACCTCACCGACTACCTGCAGAAACAGTGACCTGCACCCCCAGTCTTACACATCGGGTCCGCAGACACCGGAGCACAGTCATGAAATGCAGGGATTAAACAATATAGGACCACCACAAATGGCAGCCCTATATTGTAAGCATATCGGATGTTGCAAACCCGACGAATTGTAGGGACATGCCTTTGGCATGTTAAATTAGCACACTGATTATCAGCCAAACATCGCAAAGCGATGTCCCTACGTTTATGATGCGATATTAATCGGGGCGATATACCCCGGAATCAGAACGAGAACGAGAGGTAAAGGCGGGTCGAGGCGAACTTACGCTCGATCTTGGGCTGGTCGTCGGCAAACCCCTCGTCGACAAACGAGTCCAGGCCAAGAGCCTCGAATTTTGCCTTGCCCCAATAGCCCTCGACGCCGATGCCGATGCGGCGATACTGTATGCATCCGCCGAAACGCCACATCCCCAGGTAGGCGAACGAGAATTCCGCATCACCATCCTCGCTTACGGCGTATGCCGACACGGTGGGCTGATAGTGGAAATACAGCGACGCACGCAGGTAGCGCAGCCCGTTGTCTTTGTTTGCAAAGGGTGCCACACTAACACGCGGGCCAATACCCAATGCGCCGAGATTCAGCGACATGCGGCCGAGGTCGAGATCGAAGTCATCTTCATCTTTGCTGTCGGTCGTATATTCGGGCGTCGAGGTCCAGCCGCCGTCCACGCCATATACCGGCGACTTATATTTCGAGAATGTGAAGTCGAACCATGTGACATCGAAACCAAACTTGAGGATTCCGGCCACGGCCTTCGACGGGAAAAGATAGCTCGCGCCCTTGGCCAGCGACACACTGTATTTGCTCTTTTCCACAGGATTGACACCGTCGCCTGTCGAGGCGAAGTTGTATGACAGTTTCGTGAAACGGCCGGGGCCCCAGATGGCCTTGTCGGCCTTGCGGCGCCCGATTTCAGCGAGTTCGGCATCACGCTCGGCAAGCTGGGCGTCACGCTGTGCCAGTTCGGCGTTGCGCTGTGCCAGCTCCTGCTGCAACAGGGTGTTTTCGGCCTGCACGGAGTCGTTGGCCTCCTGTGCTGTGGCCGCGATGACAGTGGCAAATGCTGCGGCTGCCATGAAAAATCCGCGTATCATGTGTTGTGATAATGTCTTGGTGAAATAATAGTTTCAGGAGAGAGTTCAGAGTTCGTATTTCCAGGTGTACTGAATCGCATCGTACTCGTCGCCATAGAGTGACTGCGACACGAAACCGTTGGAGTTCAAACGGTAAGAGAACTGCATTTCCTCAGTAGACTGCTGGTTGGTGTACTGGGTCACGACCGACTTCACGAAATATGACGGGGCTTTGCCGAAGATACCGGTAATCTGCACCGGCCCTACCAGCGGGAGCATCGGATCCCACTGCAGGTGCGTATTGGGGAATGATGAGTATTCCCACGTCGCCTTGTACGAGCCGTTGTGGTCGGCATCGCTCTCGGTATATTCCACCGAGGTCAGGCGCCCCTGCGGATCCCAGTGACAGACGGTGACATCAGAGTCGGCATTTATGCGCGTGAGATGCCCCTCGTCATCGTAATGGCACAGCACATGCGACGTAGAGGCATCTCCTTCGGGCATGCCTGCCACCGTATAGTCCACCGAGGTTACATGCATGGCGGTTATGTAGCCCGAGGTGCTGAGTTTCACATCATGCCATCTGTCGCGCTCGCGCAGCTCGACGCCCTCGACATATTCGCCTGTATTCTCGTCGAAACGTGAGTTATACGACCATTCCTCACACATCACCTCAAACGGGTCGTAAGAGAATCGATAGAGGTCATAGTCTTCAGTGTCGCCGACACGGATCTCGGTGACGCGCCCCTGGCTGTCGTATGACACATGCATCAGATTAAAACCGTAATACGAAAGTGACACCAGCCGTGCGTTGTTACCGGTGGGAGTTCCGGCCGGATCGGGTTCGCTGACGGTACACGACACGGCCAGCACAGCCATGAGCGTCAGGGCTCCGGCAAAGATTTTTTTCATAAGCATTTGGTTAGTTTATCAATAAGCAAGCCTTTCCTCACTTATATATTATGTGTTTGGGTTATGATTGATTCAATATCGGCAACAAAATTACAAAAATAAATATAAAACAAGTTAAAATATAAGCTTTTTTCAGAGCATTCAG
>CALJBF010000273.1 GCA_938027385.1 uncultured Porphyromonadaceae bacterium
GGCATATACCCGTGATATGTGGAATCTATTAAATCCACGAGACCTACACCATTGGTAATCAGCAGTTTTACCCCCCCCAATTTGCTTAATATTTCTGTTGCTCTGAGGCAGACATCATTTCTTTTTTGAATATTTCGTCCACCTAATGTTACGAATGTAAAGGGACGGTGACGTTTCAGAGGGAGTTTCGGGAAATGTATGCGCGCGAGGTCAATGCCATTGGGAATTACCTCATCATGTGCCTTTATACCCAGACGGAATTCCTTGATATGGTTCTGTTCATGTCTGCACACATAAATTATACCGGGCGCTTTCACCCGGTTGCCACAAATGGCATAGGATAAGAATTTGTGAATAGCTGCGTTGACAAATGGTCGACCATAATGTTTATAATATCCCCACTTCTGGTAAAGCGCTTTCAAAGGATTGGAGACATACCCAAGAGCATCATGCATGTGCCATATTGGTTGAGCCACAGAACCTAGTTTCTTCAGGGAGTTGTATGTAGGTATGTCATATCCTTCGAAATGTGTATATATTATATCAGGCCGCTCTTCCCGGATTATGTCAGTTATTGCCGTCTGGTCCGATACATCGGCAAACCTGCATTGGTGTCCGGTTCTAAAGTCATTTATCCAGGCGACATGTGAGGTAGCCACCGGAAAGAGATAAATGCATCGCGTACCAAAACGTTCAGCCAATTTTGCCTCAAGTGCTTTAAGCGATTTCACAAAGTTGCCCTCATATTTGGCAGCATACTGAGCCGCAATAAGTACCGTCTTATTATCCAGTTTCATAAATTAACAGTAATTTGCATATCTCAGTTCTACTTGTGTACAGATCACTTCAACAAGTTTTTGAGAGTTTCCACACCTCTCTTGCCGATTACCTTGCGGACGGCGACAGAAAGCCCCCGCCGCTGTAGTGTGGCCTTGTCCTGATAGGCTTTACGAACGAGTTCCAGAGCCTCGCTCTCGTCCTCAGTTCTGGTGAAAACCTCAAATATTATTGACTGGGCGCAGGGTGTAGAATCAATGAATTCGTCAAGATTAGCTAAATATTCTTCTTTTGTGGAAGCCGACATGTATTTATAGCCTAACGAGGCGGCATAACATCTTACTAGATCAGGCGACTGATTGCCGAAATGGCCGGCAGCAGCCATATAGGGGTCTGCGTCTTCGCCGAAAATGCTGCATGGGTGACTGCGCAGACGGAACTCCGTGCCACGAGCATTATTGATAAGCAGCACGCGGATATTTTCGCCCACATGTCTATTGCCCAACACATTCATATCATAGAAGAACGCAAGATCGCCAAAAATGCCAAAGAATATTTTGTCAGGTCTGACAAGCGAGGCGCCAATCATAGACGATATTCCACCATCGATACCAAAGCCTCCGACATTGCATTTACCAAGTACACCCTGCGGAAAATCGAAAAATGACCATGAGCGAACACTGTTAAATATCCCCATGTGAACCTCTGAGTTAGCAGGGAGCCGAGCCGCAGTCTGTTGCGCCATCCAGATATTACCGAAAGGGAGCTCTGGAATTCTATCTAGCACCATACGGTATTCTTCACGGAATTTGCCGAATAACTCTGTTGAAGGCTGATAGTTGACCGGAGTATAGTGACGGAAAAAGAATGTTTCATCCATCATGAATATATCGGTGAGCGCACGATAAGTGTCCCTGACGGCTCCATCTTGGCTAACACGCCAGACGCGGCGCCCACTGGCATGCGCAGTAGCAGATATCTCACCTATCTGAATCATCAAATCGAGTTGTGACATGGGCGAGTAATAGTCGGCCTGGCTACACACCAGGTGCGAGTTGACACGGTATTTACCACAATAACCCGAAGTATGATCACAGAAGACCACACTGTTGTTGGCGGCACAGAATGCATCAATAGCTGCGGTTTCTGTGTCAGTAAAATTATTGTGGGAACCTATGAAAACGCCCACTTTTCCATCAGGCATATCGGGCAATTTATCATAAGGAGTAAACCGATTTATAACGCGCACTGGCGGTAGTCTCTTCTCTGAGAAATCAGGACTATAACGGGTGTACATATTTATGTGCACCGGACCGCCTCCGTTAAGAGTGAGCGCGAGAATGGCTTTGTTTGCCTCTATTTCACAAAAATGTTCGTCGTCGGGCGAATCTACCATCGGCAGTGTCACATGTTCAACAGCCACGTCATTTGGAATTACCCGGCGGTCGATCTGCTGATCCAAGAGATGCCCTATCTGATGCTCACCTCGGTGCGAGGTCACAGCCAATACCGGAAGCTTGCGGTAATATGCCTCGGTCAGGCCGGGCATATAGTTTCTGGAAGCTGTCGCACCGGTACAACTGATTACCACAGGCTCGCCTGTCTCACCAGCAATGCCACATGCCAGATATGCAGCGCTACGTTCGTCGACTGACGACCATATCTCGAAAAACGGGTCATGCTGTATACTGCCCACAAATGTCATGTTGGTGGTTCCTGGTGAAGCTATTACTCGTTTTATACCATGCGCTTTCAGCAACGAAATCAATATTTGTACATTCCGTTCGCTTGTGTAATACATTTCACTTTCCATATACTTATTTCCAACGTGCATTTACAGTTTGGGCATTATTGCATGTGACTATTTGACCTGATATACAGCCAGACTCCTGACTTATGAGAAAACAAGCTACTTCAGCTACCTCATCAGGAAGATATATGCGACCTTGACCGTAGCCGACCGAACTGAGATTACCATCAGCGTTGTAACCGGTCATATCGCTCGCTGTAACGCCAGGGGCTACGGCATTCACCCTTATTCCATCACCTCGAAACAGATAAGCTAATCCCTGAACCATACTGTTTACCGCTACCTTTGTATAGCCATATGGGCGGCAATCCATTGTGTCGCCGGTTTCTGACGATATAAACAGAATATTGCCTTTTGTTTTGCGTTCGAGAATGCGCTTTGTCACTTCCTGTGTCAGAAAAAACGCACCGCGAACATTAACTGCGAACTGAAGGTCAAAACTTTTGGGTGTGACGTCGAAGAATGTAGGCTCGTGCAATGAAATTCCTGCATTATTGACCAATGTATCCACTGGCCCGATAATCTCTTCAACCTCATCTATGAATGTAGCGAATAGTTCCGGACACGATACATCAAGAGTAAGGAATTTGCATCCGAGTTCCGACGCCGCGCGTTGCAGAGTATCTTCGGATCGACCGGCAATAAGCACTTCGGCGCCCTCGGCACAAAATTTTCTGGCCATGGCAAATCCCAGCCCCCGACCACCGCCGGTAATTACTATGCGCCGTCCGACAAGTCTTGCATTCTGATTCATCAGCGCGACCTCAGCTCTGACATTAACTGTCGGAACTCCGTGTAACACATATCGTACCCCCCTTGACAAATACCTTTTTACGCTCATTTCATTAATCCAACACGTGAAGAAATCGC
>CALJBF010000274.1 GCA_938027385.1 uncultured Porphyromonadaceae bacterium
GCAAGGGGGTCGACGACCTGATGGGGGTGAAAATCGGGCGTACGGCCAAAGCCATGGAGCCTACAGACCCGGCTCTGCTGAACTTTGTGAGCGACTTTCTGCGCGAACGCGGTAAAAAGCTTATGAACGGCACCATGCCTGACCTTTCGCTGGCAAACAAGGGTAGTCTGCGCCGGTCGTTGCCCAAAGGCGTGATAACCCAGGGGGAGATTATATCCATGCAGCCGTTCGCCAACCGTGTGGTGGTGATAAAGGTCAAGGGGAGCGACCTTATCGAAGCATTCGAAGTGATGGCACGGCGCGACGGCGACGGTGTCAGCTCAAACGTTGACGCAACGTTCGACAGGGGCTCGCACACGCTGAAATCACTCAGAATCGACGGCAAACCCGTCGACCCCGACAGATACTATACCGTGGCGACCATCGATTACCTCGCCAACGGCGGCGACTACATGGAACCGCTCACACGCGGGACTCGTGAGGCAACCTCAGAGACAATCGTCTACAACGACCTGATTGACTATATCAAGTCGTTGCGCGACAAGCCCATAAATCCGTCTGACAAAGTGAGGATGCGCCCCGCCGACTGACCGGCCAAACCGCGTGCAGCTATGGCATGTGCCACGAACCCCATGGTGTAACGCAGGTTAATCTCGATGAATGGCACCACCGTGCCGTCGGCAGTCACAAGCATATCCACCCCTACAGGCCCTGAGTAAGCGCCCACAAGCGTCTTGCCCAGGGCTTTTGCCACTTCATCGCGGAGAAGGGGAAGTATGCCCGGTGCCACAGTCGCCGACAGATATGCCTCAATCGCGTCATCAGTCATGATGCGGTTGCCGGCATACGCACCGGCGCCGCTACCGGTGAAAAACAGAGAATACCCCAGGAAATGTGCGCCAAGGGCGTCGCAGTCGAAGAGCATGGCAAAATCATGCGCCTTGTCGTAGGCGCGCTGCACGACCACAGAACCCTGGCGGCGTATGGCTCCTGCTATCTTGGTCTGTTCGTGCGCGCCGGCGTCGGCCGTCACGCGCCATACGCCGCGCCCCGACGATGACCACGGTGTCTTGATGAACACTTCGCCCCAACGCGCCACACATTCCATGACCTCAGAAATGTCTCGGGCCTCGCAGGCATCGGGTGCCGCTACCCCTTCCAACGGGGGCAGACAGTTGTGTGCGGCAATCGCCGTGCGCCGGTGCGAGAGTTCGCGGTGACGGTCGAAATCCATACCGCTGTCTCCGACGAGACCGGCCTGCGTCAGCAGACGCGCCGTGTATCGGCTCCACCCCCAGGGATGAGGCTGCACGCCACTGAGGCCGCGGCAATCGGCCACCAGACGCGGCCCGGCTCCGAAACGGCCCTCGATCTCTGCCTGCAACGCATCAAACCTGTCGGCGACAATATCCCTGACGAGCAGGAAATCATCGCTATCGCCGAGCCACCAGGGCAAAAGCTGGCCGGCCGACGCGACGGCCAGTGCCTGCCGTGTCGGCGTATAGTTCGAGGTCGCGGCCGCCAGGGCCATGTCATTCTCAGGGTTGAAGAAAAAAAGCCTTTTCACGTCACCGTTCTTGTTTCAGTGCAAAATTACGGATTATTTTGTGTAATTTTACACCCCCGAAAAAAGAACAGTAGCGAAACAAGAACAGAAAAGAGATGAGTGACGTAATCAAACTGCTGCCTGACTCTGTTGCCAACCAGATAGCCGCCGGCGAGGTGATACAGCGCCCCGCCTCGGTAATCAAGGAGCTTGTGGAGAACTCGGTAGACTCCGGCGCCACGCGGGTGGAGATTATAATCCGCGATGCCGGCAAGACGCTGATACAAGTGGTCGACAACGGCTGCGGCATGTCTGACACCGATGCCCGTCTGGCCTTCGAGCGTCACGCCACCTCAAAGATACGCCAGGCCTCGGATCTCTTTGAGCTGCATACCATGGGGTTCCGCGGCGAGGCACTCCCCTCCATAGCCGCCGTGGCCCAGGTTGAGCTTGACACCATGCGCGCCGACGACACCCTGGGGTCGCATCTTGTCATCGAGGGGTCGAAATTCATCTCACAGACGCCGCAGCCATGCCGTCGTGGCACCAATCTGAAAGTCAAGAACCTGTTCTTCAATTTCCCGGCACGCCGCAAGTTCCTCAAGCGCGACACCGTAGAGCTGTCGCACATCATGCACGAGTTCGAGCGGCTGGCACTGGTGAATCCGGGTATAGAATTCGTGCTGACGCACAACGACGTGACCCTGCACCAGCTGCTGCCGGCATCTCTGAAAGGGCGCATCGCCGCCCTGTTCGGCAAGTCGCTCGACCGTCAGCTGATTCCCGTGGCCACCGAGACGCCGATAGTGAAGATTTCGGGGTTCGTATGCCTCCCCGAGAACGCCCGGCGCCGCAACGCCCTGCAATATCTGTTTGTCAACGGGCGCAACATGCGGCACCCGTATTTCCACCGCGCCATCCTAGGGTGTTACGAAGACCTTATCGGGCCCGAGCAACAGCCCAACTACTTCCTTGACTTCGAGGTCGACCCGCAGACCATCGATGTAAACATCCACCCCACCAAGTCAGAGATCAAGTTCGAGAACGAGGCGCCTATATGGCAGATACTCCAGGCCGCGATACGCGAGTCGCTGGGCAAGTTCAACGCCGTGCCGTCGATAGACTTCGACCGCGACGACGCGCCCGACATCCCTGCTTTCGACCCCACGGCCTCGCATGCCGCCACCCTCGACATCACCTCTGACTACAATCCCTTCGCCCCCGCGGCCGAGCCCACCCCGGCGCCCCCGGCACACAATGTGGCCTCGCGCCTTAACGGCGGTGACCGGCAGTCGTGGCTGCGTACAGCCTCGGCCGTCACCGGCGACTGGCAACGGCTCTACGACAGTTTTCAGGCCGACCACAGCGACCTCGGTGGAGACTTCTACAATCCGTTCGCGCCCGAAAACAGTCAGCCCCGGGAACTCCCGACTGACCCCGCGACAGTTTCAGCACCTGAGGCTGCCACCGATGGCGAAAGGCTGTTCACGCCGACAGCCGCACCCACATCGGTGATCCAGCTTGCCGACCGCTATCTTGTGTCACCCGGCGCCGACGGGCTGATTATCGTAGACCGTCACCGCGCGCACCTGAAAGTGCTCTACGAGCAGTTCATGGCCGAATCGGCCACAGGAGGCGAGCGTCAGGGCGAATCACAGCAAGTGTTGTTCCCCGAGATTCTTGAGCTTTCGGCCGCGCAGGATGTGATATTGCAGAGCATCTCTGAGGAAATCACCCGTGCCGGGTTCCGTCTTGAACGCGACCCCGAGGAACCGCGCTCCTGGACCGTAAACGGCGTGCCCTCGGCGCTTGTCGACCGCAATCCGCGCGACCTTCTGCTTGAGGTCATCAGCGCCGTGGCCGACGAAACAGCCACGGAAAATGCCGCCTCAGATGCCGTAAGACGCGCCGTAGCCCTCTCGCTTGCACGCGCCGGCGCCGTCCGTCCCGGCACCACCCTCCCCCACGGCCAGGCCGAGAAACTCCTGGCCACACTCTTCTCACTCCCCGATCCGGCCCTCACCCCCGACGGCCACCCGACCCTCACCCGCCTCACCCTCGCCTCCATCGCCTCCGCCCTCTCCTGACGCCACCCTCTTTATATTATTGCTGTTCCCATTGCATTGAATTTCCACATCAATTTTTTATGATGGGGTGGCGGGATTTTTTTGGGGGTTCGGGAAATTATTCCTAACTTTGTGCCGAAATTTTTTCTGTATGAAAGGGATTAAATTCACCAAGATGCACGGCATCGGAAACGACTACGTGTATATTAATTGTGTGGCGGGACCGGCCGAGGCCCGCACGGAGTCTTGCCCCGCTGACCCGGCCACTCTGGCCCGCGAGGTCAGTGACCGGCACACAGGCATCGGCGGCGACGGTCTGATACTGATTCTGCCCTCTGAAAAGGCCGACTTCAGGATGAGGATGTTCAACGCCGACGGCTCAGAAGGCCGCATGTGCGGCAACGGCACCCGCTGTATCGGCAAATATGTTTACGACCACGGTCTCACCGACCGCGAAAAGATAACGCTCGAAACTCTTTCGGGCGTTAAATATTTAACACTCCACAAAGGCGCCGACGGCAAAGTGGCCGAAGTGACCGTAGATATGGGTGCCCCGGCGTTTGCTCCGGCCGACATTCCGGTAAACGCCCCTGCGACCGAGAACATCGAGGTCGAGACAGCTACGGCGCGTTCCGTCCGCCTCACCGCCGTTTCGATGGGCAACCCCCACGCCGTGGCGTTCGTCGACGAAATCACCGACGCCCTGGTGTTCGAGACCGGCAAGGAGCTTGAACGGCATCACATTTTCCCTGAACGCGCAAATATCGAATTCGCGCGCGTAATCTCTCCCGACGAGATAGAGATGCGCGTATGGGAACGCGGCAGCGGCGAAACCATGGCCTGCGGCACAGGCGCGTGCGCCACAGCCGTTGCGGCAGCGCTGACAGGCCGCGCCGGACGCGAAGTCACCGTACACCTGCGCGGAGGCGACCTCCACATCAAATGGGACACCGAAACCGGCCACGTGATGATGACCGGACGCGCCACCGAGGTATTCACCGGCGAATGGCCCGCATGACCCCATAAAATCCAAACGACTTTACACGTTATGTTCAAGATAAACGAGAATTTCTGCAAACTCCCCGAGAGCTATCTCTTCTCGGAGGTGGCACGGCGCATCAGCGCTTACAAAGAGGCACACCCCGAGGCCGACATAATCCGCATGGGCATCGGCGATGTCACACTTCCGCTCTGTCCGGCCGCCATCGAGGCCATGCACCGCGCTGTTGACGACGAAGGCGCCACCGAGACCTTCCACGGTTACGGACCCGAGCAGGGATACGCTTTCCTGCGCGAGGCTATCGCCGAGAACGACTACCATGCACGCGGCATCGAGATCAGCGCCGACGAGATTTTTGTAAGCGACGGCGCAAAGAGCGACACCGGCAACATCGGCGATCTGCTCGCCGCCGACAACATCGTGGCCCTCACCGACCCCGTCTACCCCGTGTATGCCGACACCAACGTGATGGCCGGCCGCGCCGGCGAGCTCGGAGCCTCGGGCAACTGGAGCCGCCTCGTATATCTGCCTGTCACGGCGGCAAACGGTTTTGTGCCCGCTCTGCCCGACCGCAAGGTAGATGTAATATACCTCTGCTACCCCAACAATCCCACCGGCACGGCGCTCACCCACGACCAGCTGAAAGTGTGGGTTGACTATGCCCGCGAGAACGGCGCGCTGATAATGTTCGACTCGGCCTACGAGGCATTCATCCACACCCCCGAGGTTCCGCACTCGATATATGAGATCGAGGGTGCCAGGGAGGTAGCCATCGAGTTCCGCAGTTTCTCGAAAACAGCCGGTTTCACCGGCGTCAGATGCGGTTACACCGTTGTGCCGAAGAGTCTGAAGGCCAAGGATTCAGAAGGGCATGAGGTGTCGATGAACCGCCTGTGGAACCGCCGCCAGTGCACCAAGTTCAACGGCGCGTCATACATCTCGCAACGCGGCGCGGCCGCCGTCTACACCCCCGAGGGGCGCTGTCAGGCACGCGAGGCCGTGGAATATTACATGGAAAACGCCCGCACCCTGCGCGACGGCCTGCTGTCGATAGGATTCGAGGTCTACGGCGGCGTCGACGCCCCGTATGTATGGCTGAAGACACCCGGCGAGACCACTTCGTGGGAATTCTTCGACCAGCTGCTCGACAAGGCCGGTGTCGCCGGCTCACCCGGCTCGGGATTCGGCCCCGCCGGCGAGGGGTATTTCCGCCTCACCGCGTTCAGCACCCACGAGAACACACGCGCCGCCATCGATCGCATCGTAAAGGCCTTCGGCAAAGCGTGACCATTCATCCGCACAGACATCACATATCGAAAACTAAACTTTTTTTAAGGTTATATATTTAGGTTTAATTTTCTCTCTCCGGAAACATCATCTCTTATGTCGTTACTACGATTTGAAGTGGTCAAGGAAGCATCTGACCGCAAAGCCCAGCCGGTGAAACTGCCCGCCGAGCGTCCCGAGAAATACTACGCCTCTGCCGTGTTCAACCGGCAGAAGATGTTCGAGTATCTCTCACGCGACACCTACGACAAGCTGGTTGACTGCATCGACAACAAAAAGCCGTTCTCGCTGGAACTGGCCGACAAAGTCGCCGCAGGCATGAAACAATGGGCCATCGACAACGGTGCTCACCACTACACACACTGGTTCCAGCCCCTTACCGGAGGCACAGCCGAGAAACACGACGCCTTTGTCGAGCATGACGGCAAGGGTGGCGTTGTCGAGAAATTCACCGGCAAGCTCCTGGTCCAGCAGGAACCTGACGCATCGAGTTTCCCCAACGGCGGTATCCGCAACACCTTCGAGGCCCGCGGCTACTCGGCATGGGACATCTCGTCGCCCGTGTTCATCCTTAACGGCACCCTCTGCATCCCCACCATCTTCATATCGTACACCGGCGAGTCGCTCGACTTCAAGACCCCCCTGCTGCGCGCCCTCAGCGCCGTCGACAAAGCCGCTACAGAAGTGGCCCGCTACTTCGACCCCGATGTGAAACACGTGTATTCATACCTGGGCTGGGAACAGGAATACTTCCTCGTAGACGAGGCTCTTTACAGCGCCCGTCCCGACCTGGTGATGACCGGCCGTACCCTCATGGGTCACGAAAGCGCCAAGAACCAGCAGCTTGAAGACCACTACTTCGGCGCCATCCCCTCGCGCGTGCAGGCATTCATGCTTGACCTCGAAATAGAGTGCCACAAGCTCGGCATCCCTGCCCGTACACGCCACAACGAGGTAGCTCCCAACCAGTTCGAGCTCGCCCCCATCTACGAGGAAACCAACCTTGCCAACGACCACAACCTGCTGCTGATGAACATCATGAGCGAGGTTGCAAAACGCCATAACTTCCGCGTGCTCCTGCATGAGAAACCGTTCGCCGGCATCAACGGCTCGGGCAAGCACAACAACTGGAGCCTCGGTACCGACACCGGCACCCTGCTCTTCGCCCCGGGCAAGACACCGCGCCAGAACCTGCGTTTCATCACCTTCGTGGCCAACGTCATGGCCGCCGTGCACCGTCACAACGCCCTGCTGAAGGCCAGCATATCGTCGGCCACCAACGCCCACCGTCTCGGCGCCAACGAGGCACCCCCCGCCATCATCTCGATCTTTACCGGCAAGCAGATCGCCGACATCTTCGAGCACCTCGAGAACTCGACCGAAGACGACCTGATTGAATTCGCCGAGAAAGAGGGCATCAGCGTCGGTGTGAACGAGATTCCCGAGATTATGCTCGACAACACCGACCGCAACCGCACATCACCCTTCGCCTTCACCGGCAACCGTTTCGAGTTCCGCGCCGTGGGTTCGTCGGCCAACTGCGCGTCGGCCATGCTGGCCCTGAACGCCGCCGTTGCCGAACAGCTCGCCGACTTCAAGGCCCGTGTCGATGCCCGCGTTGACCGTGAGGAGTCGCTTTATCACGCCATCCTCGAGGAGACCAAGGCACTCATCATCAAATCAAAGCCCATCCATTTCGACGGCAACGGATATTCCGACGAATGGGTAGCCGAAGCCGGCCGCCGCGGTCTTGACACCGAGACATCCGTACCCAAGATCATCGACGCCTACCTGCGCCCCGAATCTGTGGAGATGTTCCACAAGACCGGCGTGTTCAACGACCTTGAGCTGCGCGCACGCAACGAGGTGAAGTGGGAAACCTACACCAAGAAGATCCAGATCGAGGCCCGCGTACTCGGCGACCTTGCCCTCAACCACATCCTCCCGGTGGCCACACGCTACCAGTCGGGCCTGGTTGACAACCTCGTCAAGCTGATGACCGTCTTCCCCGACGGCGACGGCGACCACATCATCAAGTCAGAGCGCGACTCGATCAAGAAACTCTCGGAGCACATCACCGCCATCAAGACCGAGGTAGAGAAGATGGTAGAGGCCCGCAAGAAAGCCAACCGCATTGAAAGCGAGCGCGAAAAGGCCATAGCATATCACGACACCGTGATCCCCTGCATGGAGACCATCCGCTACCACATCGACAAACTCGAGCTCATGGTCGACAACGAGATGTGGCCTCTGCCCAAATACCGCGAGATGCTCTTTATCCGCTGACGGTGAAGACACGAAAACATCCAGACTACACATAGTATAGTACCGCAACCTGTTGCGGCCGCCACGGCACGGCATCCGTGCCCGACACCGGCGGCCACGGCAGGTTGCTACATTCCATACACATGCAATGGAACAACTAAAGCATGAATGCGGCGTGGCGATGATACGCCTGCGCAAACCGCTCGAATATTACCGACAGAAATACGGCACCTACGCCTGGGCGCTCGACAAGCTCTATCTGCTGATGGAGAAACAGCACAACCGCGGCCAGGAAGGTGCCGGCATAGGGGTGGTGAAACTGCACTCTCAGCCCGGGCACGAATATGTGTTCCGCGAAAGGGCCCTGGGTGCCGGCGCCATCTCCGAAATATTCTCGCAGGTGATGCCCCGGTTCGCCGAAGAGCATACCGACGACAAGCCTGCCGCCGAGGTCGAGGCATACGCCCCCTTCGTAGGCGAGATCTACATGGGGCACCTGCGCTACTCGACCACCGGAAAGAGCGGCATATCGTATGTGCATCCGTTCCTGCGCCGCAACAACTGGCGGTCGCGCAACCTGATGATGTGCGGTAACTTCAACATGACCAATGTCGACGAGATCTTCCGTTCGATTGTAGAGAAAGGTCAGCATCCGCGCATCTACAGTGACACGATCGTACTGCTCGAACAGCTTGGCTACGCCCTCGACAAAGAGAACCACAACCTCTACCGCAAGCTGCGCGACACCCTCCAGGACCCGGAACTCGGCATGGCCATCGAGAACAGCATCGACATCCCCGCCGTGCTGCGCAACGCCTCGCCGGCCTGGGACGGCGGATTCGTGATCTGCGGCGCCACAGGCTCGGGCGACATGTTCGCCCTGCGCGACAGCCACGGCATCCGTCCGGCGTTCTACTATATCGACGATGAGGTCGTGGTGCTCGCCTCCGAGCGCCCAGTTATCCAGACAGTATTCAACGTGCCGCGTGCCGCCGTAGAGGAACTCACCCCCGGCTCGGCCCTTGTGGTGACCAAAAACGGCGACGTGTCGGTAAACGACATCCTCGGCAAAGGGCGCAACGAGCGGTGCTCGTTCGAGCGCATCTACTTCTCGCGCGGTTCCGACGCCGCAATCTACCGCGAGCGGAAGGAACTGGGGCGACGTCTGGCCCCCGAGGTACTGCGCGCCGTAGGGCATGACATAAACCACACGGTGCTGTCGTTCATCCCCAACACCGCCGAAGTGGCGTTCATCGGACTCGTGGAGGGGTTTGAAGACCATCTCAACCAGGTGAAGGCACGGCAGATCATGGAGATGCAGATGCGCGGAACCCTCTCGCCGGGCACGATAAAGGAGATCATGGATCAGCGCCTGCGCGTGGAGAAAATCGCCATCAAAGATATAAAACTGCGCACCTTCATTGCCGAAGGGGAGTCGCGCAACGACCTGGCGGCGCATGTCTACGACGTCACTTACGGCTGTGTTGCCAACGACATAGACAACCTCGTGGTCATAGACGACTCAATCGTGCGCGGCACCACGCTGAAACAGTCAATCATCGCCATGCTCAACCGTCTGCATCCGCGCAAGATTGTGATCGTGTCGTCGTCGCCGCAGGTAAGGTATCCCGACTATTACGGCATCGATATGTCGCGCATGGGCGAGTTCGCCGCATTCCGCGCCGCCGTGGCCCTGCTGCATGACCGCAGCATGGAGCATGTGCTTGAACAGACCTACCGCGACTGCCTGGCCCAGCTCGAACTCCCCGCGGCCGAACAGACCAACTGCGTGAAAGCCATCTACGAGCCGTTCACCGACCGCGAGATTTCGGCGAAGATGGCCGAGATGCTTACCCCCGAAGGCACCAAGGCCGAGGTCGAGATTGTCTATCAGACACTCGGAGGACTGCATGCCGCCATACCCGGATGCCCCGGCGACTGGTACTTCTCGGGCGACTACCCCACCCCCGGCGGTACACGTCTGGTAAACCAGGCCTACGTGCATTACTACGAGGGGAACGCCGACAAACGCGCCCAGTAAGAGGGCGGCCGAGGCCGGTGAATCACCCCTGTGCCGGAGCCATATAATTTTGTGCCCGATGTAATAGAAGGCGTGGATTTCCGTTAAATATACGGAAGTCTGCGCCTTCGGCACAGCATTCCCCGGTCACGTATGTCACCCGATTCATAATGACAAAAAGACGTAACAATCACATAATCACGGTAATCGCCATCATTCTGGCCACGTTCCTGCCCGTCGCCGCGCAGGATGGCTCGACGGCATACCAATACCTCAACACCACCTCGTCGGCACGCATCTACGGTCTGGGCGGCGTAAACATCACGGCCGTCTCCGACGACCTGTCGACCTCCGACCAGAACCCGTCACTGCTCGGTCCCGAGGTGAGCGGGCAGGTCGTCGTAGACTACATGCGCTATCTGGGCGAATCGAATTTCGCCGGCGTAAGGTACGGACATTCGGCCGGCGACCGCGGCGCCTGGTCGGCCGGAATAAGATATTTCGGCTACGGCTCGATGAAAGAAACCGATGCCAGCGGCGTTGTAATCGGTTCGTTCTCGCCTAAAGATGTCACATTCTCGGGCGCGTTCAGCTATGACATAACCGACCGTCTGCGCGGCGGCATCAACCTCAAGCTCCTTTACAGCAGTTACGAGCAGTACACGGCATTTGCCGTGGCCACCGACCTCGGCCTGAACTACTACGACCCCGACAACGACTTCTCGGCCTCGATCGTGGGGGCCAACCTCGGCGGCCAGGTGAAGAAATTCAACGAGCGCACCGACAAGCTCCCCATCGACCTGCGCATAGGTCTGGCCAAAGGGTTCACCGGCGTGCCGTTGCGCATATCGGTAACCGCCTGGAACCTCACCAAATGGCATCTCCCCTACTGGAACACCGGCGACGGCACAACTGACCAGCCGTTCGAGAAGAAAGACTCCTTCTCGTCGAACCTTTTCAGGCACCTGATATTCGGCGCCGAATTCATCCCCTCCGACCGGTTCTGGGTGACCCTCGGCTACAACTACAAGACCCGCACCGACATGTCGACCTACAAACGGTCGTTCCTGAGCGGATTCTCGCTCGGCGCCGGGCTCAACCTCAACCGATTCAGCCTCGGACTGGCGTTCGCCCAGCCCCATTCGGGAGCCACGACCCTCATGGTCAACCTCACGCTCAACCTGCAGGATATTCTCAACTGATAATCATGTCAGACACAGATAAAAAAATCATCATCGCCATCGACGGGTTCTCATCGTCGGGCAAAAGCACAATGGCAAAGGCCCTGGCCCGCGCCATAGGATACAGATATGTCGATACCGGCGCAATGTACCGCGCCGTCACGCTTTTCGCCATGCGCAATGGCCTCGTCGCACCCGACGGCACGGTCGACGCGGCCGCACTGGCTCAGAAACTCCCTGAAATAAAGATAGATTTCCGCCTCAACGCCGACGGCACCCAGCACACTTGCCTGAACGGCGAAGATGTGGAGAGCGAGATCCGCGGCATGGCCGTCTCGGCCAACGTCTCGCAGGTCTCGGCAATCCCTGCGGTGCGTCATCTGCTCGTGTCGCTCCAGCAGGCCATGGGGCGCGAGCGCGGAATCGTGATGGACGGCCGCGACATCGGCACCACCGTATTCCCCGACGCCGAACTGAAAATCTTCCTGAACGCATCGGCCCGCACACGTGCCGAGCGCCGTTTCAAGGAACTGACCACCAAAGGGGTCGAAACTACTTTCGAGGAGGTTCTTGAAAACGTAGAGCAGCGCGACCACATAGACATGACCCGAGCCGAAAGCCCCCTGCGCCGCGCCGCTGACGCCATCGACCTCGACAACTCGGCCATGACACCCGAGCAGCAGAACAGCTGGCTCATGGAACAGTTCAACAAAGCCGTCTCAGCCCAGCGCCCATGAATGTCGAGATTGACAACGATTCGGGGTTCTGTTTCGGCGTGGTGACCGCCATCCGCAAGGCCGAGGAGGAGCTTGCGCGCGGCGGCACGCTGTATTGCCTGGGCGACATCGTGCACAACAGCGACGAGGTACAGCGCCTCGCCTCGAAAGGGCTTGAGGTCATAACCCACGACGATCTGGCACGCCTGCAGAACGTGAAGGTGCTTTTGCGCGCCCACGGCGAGCCACCCTCGACCTACGCCACCGCACGCAGCCGGAACATCGAGATCATCGACGCCACATGCCCCGTGGTGCTCAGGCTCCAGCAACGCATAAAGCAGACATTCGACGACACCACACGACCGCGACCGCAGATAGTGATCTACGGCAAGCGCGGACACGCCGAGGTAAACGGCCTCGTGGGCCAGACCGACGGCGAGGCGATTGTGGTGGAGGATGTGGCCGACCTTTCCAAAATCGATTTCACACGCGACATAGCCTTGTATTCGCAGACCACAAAGTCGCTCGAAGGGTTCAGGCACATCGCCGACGAGATACGCGCACGTCTGGCGCCCGGCGCCACGCTTGAGACTGCCGACACCATCTGCCGCCAGGTAGCGAACCGTGTTGAGAAACTGCGCCGTTTCGCCCGCGCGCACAATGTGGTCATATTCGTCAGCGGTAAAAAGAGCAGTAACGGCAAGGTGCTGTTCGGCAACTGTCTTGAAGAGAACCCCAACACCCATCTGGTGTCGAATGCCGGCGAGCTTGACCGCTCGTGGTTCGAGGGTGCCGAGTCAGTGGGTGTCTGCGGCGCCACCTCAACCCCCCGATGGCTTATGGAACAGGTCAGACAATGGATAATTTCGTAGCCATCGACATAGAGACCGCCAACAACCGGCCCACCTCGATCTGCGCCATAGGGGCGGTAAAGGTGGTGGACGGCGCCATTACCGACAGGTTCTATGAGTTCGTCAAGCCCGAACCTAACTTCTATTTCCGCCATTTCACCGAGAACATCCACGGCATATCGCGTTGCGAGACCGACACAGCCGATACTTTCCCCGCCGTATGGGGGCGGTTGCGCCCGTTCATCGGCGACCTGTGTCTGGTGGCCCATAACAAGGCGTTCGACGAAAAG
>CALJBF010000275.1 GCA_938027385.1 uncultured Porphyromonadaceae bacterium
CCCGCGACCCCGACCTTGGCAAGGTCGTGCTCTACCAACTGAGCTATTTTCGCATTTTGCTGTTTTAATGTTCGCTTGCTTTAGGTTTCAACCGTGGTTGTTTCCCTTTTGCGATGCAAAGGTACGACTAATTTTTAAACCGGCAAGCGTTTTTATCAAATTTTTTTAATAAAAATTCCCCTCTGGGGGCGCTCTGACGCATATCTCGCTGATTTACTGAGTGAAATTGATTAAATTATTTTTGCGTCTTTTTTTGCGCTCCGCCGGTTGTCTGCGCCGGTTTCATGCCGATAGTGCGGCATGATTAATTTTTCTGAATTTTCATGGGCGATATTTGCAGTTTTATAATTCTTTTGTTTATCTTTGCCTGAAACTACTACCTTAATTTACCATAAAAACAATAATATTGAGCCGACCGGCGTGAGCGACAGCGCAATCGGCGGGGCTCAGCCAAAAAGAAAGCATTGTTATGGCAAAAGTCAAACCTTTCCGCGGTGTAAGACCGCCACGTGAACTTGTCGAGCAGGTGGCATCGCGCCCCTATGATGTGCTCAATTCTGAAGAGGCCCGCGCCGAGGCCGAGGGGAATCCGCGCTCGCTCTACCACATCATAAAGCCCGAGATAGACTTCGAGCCCGGAACCGACGAGCATGACGAGCGCGTATATGGCCGCGCCGTCGAGAACTTCCGCAATTTCCAGAAACAGGGCTGGCTCCGCCAGGATGACCGCGAGCACTATTATATATATGCGCAGACCATGGACGGCCGCACGCAGTACGGCATCGTCATCGCCGCCAACGTGCACGACTATGTGAACGGCGTGATCAAGAAACATGAGCTTACCCGCCGCGACAAGGAGGATGACCGCATGCGCCACGTGCGTGTGAACGACGCCAACATCGAGCCGGTGTTCTTTGCCTTCCCCGACAACGAACGCCTTGAAGAGGTTATCCGCAAGGTCGCCGCCACCGAGCCTGAGTATGATTTCGTGGCTCCCGACGGTTTCGGCCACACGTTCTGGGTGATTGACGACGACGAGATGACCCGCGTCATCACCGAAGAGTTCGCCGCCATGCCGCATCTCTATATCGCCGACGGCCATCACCGCTCGGCTGCCGCTGCACGCGTGGGCCTTGAAAAAGCCGAATCGAATCCCGACCATACCGGCGATGAGGAGTACAACTACTTCCTTGCCGTGGCTTTCCCCGCGTCGCACCTGCGTATCATCGACTACAACCGCCTCGTGAAGGACCTTAACGGTATGACCGCCGACGAGTTCCTGGCACGCCTTGAAAAAGACTTTGTCGTCGAGGACAAGGGCGAGGAAATATATCATCCCACCGGACTGCACAACTTCGCGCTCTATTTGCCCGACGGCCATTGGCGCTCGCTTACCGCACGTCCCGGCCGCTATGACGATGCCGACCCCATCGGGGTGCTTGACGTGACAATCTCGTCTGACCTGATTCTGCGCGACCTGCTCGGCATCACCGACCTGCGTTCCGACAAGCGTATCGACTTCGTGGGCGGTATCCGCGGGCTTGGCGAGCTCAAGCGCCGCGTCGATTCCGGCGAGATGGCCATGGCGCTCGCACTATATCCCGTTTCCATGAAACAGCTCATGGATATCGCCGATACCGGCAACATCATGCCCCCCAAGACCACCTGGTTCGAGCCTAAACTCCGCTCAGGCCTCGTGATCCACAAACTAAGCTGACACCTGTCAGATAACGGCAACAGGCGGTGATTCCATTTGGAATCACCGCCTGTATACTATATGTTACCGATAAAGTCAGCGCTCGATGGTCTGGAGACGGTCGGGACCTACCGAGACAATGGAGATGGGGGTGGCCAGTTTCTCCTCAAGGTAGGTGATGTAGTTCTTGAACGCCTCGGGGAGCTTGTCGGCCTCGGTGATGCCGGTCATGTCTGTTTTCCAGCCGGGGAGGGTGGTGTAGACCGGTTTCACCTCCTGCTCGCCCTCGCCCACGGCGAAGGGGAAACGGTCGGTCTTTTTACCGTTGATTTCGTATGCCTCGCAGACTTTGATTTCGTCGAAGGTGTCGAGCACGTCTGATTTCATCATGATGAGGTTGGTGACGCCGTTGATCATGATGGCGTAGCGAAGGGCAACCAGGTCGATCCACCCGCAGCGGCGTTCTCGGCCGGTGACGGCGCCGTATTCGTGACCGCGGTCACGGATAAGCTTGCCGGTCTCGTCGAACAGCTCGGTGGGGAAAGGACCCGAGCCTACGCGGGTGCAATATGCCTTGAAAATGCCGTAAACCTTGCCGATACGCCCGGGAGCAACGCCCAGACCGGTGCATGCGCCGGCGCAGACGGTGTTCGATGATGTCACGAACGGATATGAGCCGAAGTCGACGTCGAGCATCGTGCCCTGGGCACCCTCGGCGAGTACGCTCTTACCCTGCGACAGCAGGTCGTTCACCATATATTCCGAGTCTACAATCTCGAATTCCTGCAGATAGCGCACGGCGTCGAACCACTGTGTCTCAAGCCGGGCGAGTGCCTCCATGTCGATGTCGGCGCCGAGTGCCTTGAGCTGTGCCAGGTGCGAATCGCGCAGGGCGGCGTATTTGGTGTCGAGACCGCTCTCGGTGTCGCCTACGCGCAGACCGTTGCGCGACGTCTTGTCGGTGTACGTGGGGCCGATACCCTTGCCTGTGGTGCCGATGCGGGCGCTCCCTTTGGCAAGTTCCTTGGCAGCGTCGAGCAGGCGGTGGGTGGGGAGAATGAGGTGTGCCTTTCGCGAGATTTTCAAGCGGTCTTTCAGCGGCGTGCCCGATGCCTCGAGCGCCTCGGCCTCCTCACGGAAGAGGATGGGGTCGAGCACAACACCGTTGCCGATGATATTTGTCTGCCCCTCGGTGAACACGCCCGACGGAATCGAACGCAACACGTATTTCTTGCCGTCGAACTCAAGTGTGTGTCCGGCGTTGGGGCCACCCTGGAAACGGGCGACAGCGTCGTAGCGCGGCGTGAGCACGTCAACGACCTTACCTTTTCCTTCGTCGCCCCATTGCAGGCCGAGCAAAACGTCAACTTTCATTTGTCTGTTTTCAGTTTAGTATGTTGATGATGAGTTTATTCATTTTCCGTCGCCGGCACTGAGTCTCCGTCGTTCCTCGCGCCGGGCTTTCTCGGCCTCGCGCCGCTGGCGTTCGAGTTTCCTGAGCCGTTTCTGGCAGCTGCCGCAGTGGCCGTAGACGTAGACCATGCAGTAGTCGGGCCTGAAGGTGGCGTGACGCACGGCGGTGAGTTCGCGCAGTTTCTCTTCGTCGTGCACCTCGTGTATCTTGCCGCAGAGACTGCACACCAGGTGGTAGTGGCTGCCTGAAGCCGAGGGTTCCACACGCTCGTATTGAGTGGGCTGGTCGGCGAACCGGTGCTGGGTGACAAGTCCGGCGTCGACGAGCACATGGAGCGACGCGTAGATGGTCGAGAGGCTCACATGGTAACCGTCGGCCTCGAGTACATCCCTCAGCGAATCAGCGAAGAAATGGCTGTCGGTCTCGAACACCTTCTCGAGAATGGCGAACCTTTCGGGTGTGCGCCGCATTCCCTTCTGGCGCAGATACGCCACAAGAGCCATGCGGGCATTCTCGATTATGGTCGATTCTCTTTTCACGGTGTGCGAGGGCGGTGGATCAGTTGCCGAGTTCAGAGAGGAACTTGATGCGCATCAGGCGAATCTCTTCCTCGCTGTAATCGTTGCCGAGTTCGTCGATAGCGGCCTGCAGGGAGTCTGATTCGGCTTCTTTGAAGTATTCGAATATGTCTTCCTGATGGTCTTCGTCGATGACCTCGTTTATGAAGTAGTTGATGTTGATTTTCGTGCCGGAGTAGACGATGGCCTCGATTTCATCGAGCAGTTCGCTGAACTCCATGCATTTGGAGTTGGCCAGCTCGTCAAGGTCTATCTTGCGGTCGATGGCCTGGATAATCGAGATCTTTATGCGGCTCTTGTTGGCCACCGACCGCACACGCAGGTCTTCGGGGCGCTCGATTTCGTTCTCCTCAACATGGGTGCGTATGACCTTTATGAAATCCTCGCCATAACGGTGCGCCTTGCCGGCGCCCACTCCGGTGATGTTCTGCAGCTCCTCCATGGTGATGGGGTAGGTGGTGGCCATGGCCTCAAGCGAGGGATCCTGGAAGATCACATAGGGGGGCAGACCGTATTTCTTTGCCGTTTTCTTGCGCAGGTCCTTGAGGATTGAGTACAGCTCGGGGTCTACGGCACATGCGGCGCCGCTCTTTACCACGACCTCCTCTTCCTGTTCCGAGAAATCGGTATCCTCTACGATCTTGAACGGTTTCGGTTTCTTCAGATATTCCTTTCCGGCAGCCGTGAGTTTGATCAGGCCGAAGTTCTCGATGTCGCGGTCGAAATAACCGGCTATGGTGGCCTGCTTTATCACTGCCGCCAGATAGCGGCGGTCGCCTCCCTGGGCAGAGCCGAAGACCTCGAGATCTTCGTGATGGTACGATTTTACCTCGTTGGTCTCGCGACCGAGGAGCACGTCGAGGATATGTTCGGCTTTGAATTTCTCTTTAAGGGCGGTGACTGCTTCCATCACCATTAACAAATCTTCTTTGGCGTCCACTTGTTTCTTGGGATTTAAACAATTGTCGCAGTTTCCACAGTTGTCGACGTTATATTCCTCGCCGAAGTAATGCAGCAGTGTCTTGCGGCGGCACACCGATGACTCGGCATACGATGCGGTGTCGGCCAGCAGCTGTCGGCCGATTTCCTGCTCGATTACAGGTTTTCCCTGCATGAATTTCTCGAGCTTGCGGATGTCTTTGGCCGAGTAATAGGTGATGCACTGCCCCTCGCCGCCGTCGCGCCCGGCGCGACCCGTTTCCTGATAGTATCCTTCGAGCGATTTTGGCATGTCGTAATGCACGACATAACGCACGTCGGGTTTGTCGATGCCCATGCCGAAGGCTATCGTGGCCACGATCACGTCGACCTGCTCAAGCAGGAAGGCGTCCTGGTTGGCCGAACGCGTGGCCGAGTCCATGCCGGCGTGATAGGGGAGGGCGGCGATGTTGTTCACCTTGAGCAGTTCGGCCAGTTCCTCCACTTTCTTGCGGCTCAGGCAGTATATGATGCCCGATTTGCCCTCGTTGGCCTTGATGTAGCGTATGATGTCGCGGTCTACATTGGCGGTCTTGGGCTTGATCTCGTAGTAGAGGTTGGGGCGGTTGAACGATGACTTGAACACCACAGCCTCGGTCATGCCGAGGTTCTTCTGGATGTCATGCTGTACTTTCGGGGTGGCCGTGGCGGTGAGCGCGATTACCGGTCGCGGGCAGATTTCGTTGATTATCGGGCGGATGCGCCGGTATTCGGGGCGGAAATCGTGCCCCCACTCAGAGATGCAGTGGGCCTCGTCGACGGCATAGAACGATATGGAAACCGTTTTTAAAAACTCGATGTTGTCTTCTTTGGTCAGCGACTCCGGGGCCACATACAGCAGTTTTGTCTTGCCCGAGAGCACGTCGGCCTTTACCTGGTCGATGGCGGCCCGGTTGAGCGACGAGTTCAGGAAGTGCGCCACGCCGTCGTCGGCCGAGAAGTTGCGCATCGCGTCCACCTGATTCTTCATAAGGGCGATCAGGGGCGAGATGACCACAGCGGTTCCCTCGGAGATGAGCGCAGGCAACTGGTAGCAGAGCGATTTGCCGCCACCTGTGGGCATCAGCACGAACACGTCATTCCCCTCGATGAGCGAGAGGATGATCGCTTCCTGGTTTCCCTTGAATTTGTCAAAGCCGAAGTTTTTCTTCAGGGCTTCCGACAATTGCTGCTTGGTTGTCATGGAGTCGGTTGAAAGGTTAAAAACGGGGAGTGAGGATGGTATATGGGTCACGGGCGCCGCTTATGATGCACTGTGCGGCCGCCCGGAGGGTGTCATGTCGTGGCCTTGGCGGCTTTTGCCGGAACCTTTTTAGGGCGTGCTGTCTTTGCCGCGGCAGCGGTGCCGTCGGCAAGTTTCTCGTCGGTCGCGGCTTCGCTGTTGAGTTCGTAATGCGACTCCTGGAGCTTGCGCACCACATAGTCGGGGGTGACGGTGAATTTCTTCACGCCCGACGACGGCGAGTCGAACATGGCGTCGATCATCACGGTCTCCACGATGGCGCGCAGGCCGCGCGCGCCGAGCTTGTACTCTATGGCCTTGTCGACGATGGTGTCGAGTGCCTCGGGCTCGAAGACGAGTTCCACGCCATCCATGGCGAACAGTTTCTCATACTGCCGGGTGATGGCGTTTTTCGGCTCGGTGAGCACGCGGCGCAGGGCGTCGCGGTCAAGGGGTTCGAGATGGGTCAGGATGGGCAGGCGGCCTATGATCTCGGGAATCAGGCCGAATGATTTCAGATCCTGGGGCGCCACATAGTTCAGCACGTTGTCAGCCGTCACGCGGCGGCGCTTGTTGTCGGTGGCGTAACCCACCACATGGGTGTTGAGGCGCTGGGCTATCTTGCGTTCTATGCCGTCGAAAGCACCGCCGCAGATGAAGAGGATGTTCTTAGTGTCGACGGGAATCATGCGCTGTTCGGGGTGCTTTCGGCCACCCTGGGGGGGCACGTTCACCACCGACCCTTCAAGCAGTTTCAGCAGTCCCTGCTGCACCCCCTCGCCCGAGACATCGCGGGTAATCGAGGGGTTGTCCCCCTTGCGGGCTATCTTGTCGATCTCGTCTATGAAGACGATGCCTTTTTCGGCTTTGGCCACGTCGTAGTCGGCCACCTGCAGCAGACGGGTGAGCAGGCTCTCGATATCCTCGCCCACATAGCCGGCCTGGGTCAGCACTGTGGCGTCGACAATCGTGAACGGAACCTTGAGCAGACGGGCAATCGTCTTGGCCAGAAGGGTCTTGCCTGTACCGGTGGGGCCGACGAGCACGATATTCGACTTCTCGATGTCGACATCATCGTCTTTCGCCTGGGCCAGACGTTTGTAGTGGTTGTAGACAGCCACCGACAGATAGCGTTTGGCGCTTTCCTGACCGATGACGTACTGGTCGAGGTATTCCTTGATTTCCTGAGGCTTGGGGATGCTGTCGAGTTCGACGGCATCGGTTTTCTTGGCCTCGTCATGGTTGCGGTATTCGGCAAGTATGTCATGAATCGAGTCGGCACACTCGGCACAGAGGTATATGCCGGGAGTGACGGCCGAGGGTATCAGTGCCTCGGATTCGGATGCCGGGCGTCCGCAGAACGAACAGCTTTCGTATTTCTTTTTTGCCATTCCCTATTGAGAGGGTGATTATTGTATCTATGTAATGGATGCGGGGATGTGGTGTGTCGCCCGCTATAAACAACCGCCCGGATGATTCCGTGGGGTTACCTGTGGATATGAAAGCGGTTTTCCCGGAGCGTCGTCATGCGCCCGGGAAAACCGTGTTGTCGTCAGCCTTTGGCCTTGATGAGCACGCGGTCGACCATACCGTAGGCTTTGGCCTCTTCGGCGGTCATCCAGTAGTCGCGGTCAGAGTCGGTCTCGACCTTCTCGATGGGCTGGCCCGAGTGGTTGGCGATAATCTCGTAAAGCTCGTGTTTGAGCTTGAGGATCTCGCGGGCTGTGATCTCGATATCCGATGCCTGACCCTGGGCGCCGCCCATGGGCTGGTGTATCATCACACGCGAGTGCTTGAGGGCGAAACGTTTCCCCTCGGCGCCGCTTACCAGCAGTACGGCTGCCATGGAGGCGGCGATGCCCGTGCAGATGGTTGCCACGTCGCTCGACACATACTGCATGGTGTCGTATATGCCCAGACCGGCATATACCGATCCGCCGGGCGAGTTGATGTAGATGTTTATATCTTTGCCGGGGTCTGCCTGGTCAAGGTAAAGCAGCTGGGCCTGTATTACGTTGGCGGTATAGTCGTTGACTTCGGTGCCGAGGAAGATGATGCGGTCCATCATCAGGCGCGAGAATACGTCCATCTGGGCTACGTTGAGCTGGCGCTCCTCGATGATTGTCGGCGAGATGTAGCTCGAGCGGATGGCCGAGTTGCTTGCCGAAGTGTATTGGTCAAGTGCCAGGGAGTTCATTCCCAGGTGCTTGACGGCATAGTTACGGAAATCGTTTGTCATATCTGATATTCTGTTTTTCAAATTTTAATAAAGGCTTATGTAATCTCGGGCCGTAAGCCGGCCCCTTGTAAGCCAAATCTAATTCAAAGATAGTAAAAATTTCGCAATTCCGTGCAATAGTTAGTGTATTTAGCGCAAAAATCTTTGAGAAATCTGCGGGCATGCGATAAATCTTCCCGTTTGCCGATGTCACGAACTTTATACGTCGGGTGAAAACAAGGCAGGGAGCCGGCCTTGTGGCTGACTCCCTGTCTGTGGTATGCGGTTGGTACGCGGGGGTATTATTCTGCGTCGGGGTTGGCGAGTTTCTTGAACTCGTCGAGCGACACGGTCTTCTCGTCAAGGGTGATGAGGGCCTTGATGACGTTGAAGAGCTTGCGGTTGGCCACATCCTGGTGGATACGGCGGGCGTAGTTCTTGTCTTCGAGAATCTTTTTGGCGTAGCTGGTGAGGGTCTCGTCGTCCATGTTGGTCATGCCGTACTGGGCGAACTGGTTGTAGGCGAGGCCTTTTGCAAAGCCGAGCAGGTCGTCGTCGTTGACCTTGATGTCATGCTTGCGGGCGATAGAACCCTCGATAAGCTCCCATTTGATGCCGGGAATCATCTTGTCGAAGTCGGCGTCGACGGTTTCGGGGGTGAGTTTCTCGTCGCGGGCCACGAGCCATTTCTTCAGGAAGGCGGCGGGGAGCTCGAAGTTGCCGAACTGTTTCACGATCTCGTCCTGCACGTCGCGGTTGAACATCATCTCGCTGTTGGGGGCGAGCTGGGCGGCGATCATCTTCTTCAGTTCCTCGTAGTAGGCCTCCTCGTCGGCGATATTGCCGCCGGCGAACACCTCTTTATAGAACTCCTCGTTGTGCTCGGCGGGTTTCACCACGATGATTTCCGAGATGGCCATCTCGAAGTTGTCATGCAGGTCAGCCACTTTCTCCTTGTCGACGTGGAGCATCGAGGCGAGTTCGGCGGCGTTGCCGTCGCATGTGTTCCAGGGGTTGAAGACAACCTTGTCGCCCACTTTCTTGCCGGTGAACTTCTCGGCCTCGGCCTTGTCCTTGAAGAACATGGGGGCCACGATACCGTCGATCACCTGGATGGCATCTTCGTCAGAGCGCACGTTGCCTTCGGCGTCGAGCTGCATCAGAGCGCCTTTCACGAGGGCTTTCTCTGTAACCTCCTCGCCGGGAACCTGTGCGCCGAAACGCTCGCGCAGAGCGGCGTCCTGCTGGTCAACCATATCCTTGGCCACCTCGATGGTATAGTAGGGGGCGTGGAAATCTTTGGTGAGGTCGACCTCTACCTCGGGGGCGAGACCGATTTCATATTCAAAGGTGTAGTCTTTGTCGTTGAGGTTGACTTCCTTCACTTCTACGGGAAGGGGCTCGCCGAGGATATCGATCTTGTTCTCGCGCAGATAATCGATTACGGCGCGGAACACCTCTTCGTTGAGCACGTGGCTCTTCACATCCTTGCCGAAACGGCGGCGGAGCTGGTCGAGTGACACATGACCCGGGCGGAAACCGGGAATCTGGCGCGTACGGCCTATTTCTTTGAGTTCTTTGTTTACTTTGTCGAGATAGTCGTTTTCGGTGACCTCTACTTTGATGCGGCCTTCCAGATCGGAAGTCTTTTCAAGTGTTACCTGCATGGTAAAATAGTATGTATTTTTTGTTTAATTTTTTTCAGCATGCAAAATTAAGCCTAAAAATCCGATTAACCAATTTACGCGCTCACTTTTTTGAATATGTGGCTGTCAGGGAGCCTCAAAAGAGTTAAAATTGTTTAAAACAACATATATCCGGTTTTATGCCATATATGTAAGCCTTAACTTTGTGAGTTAAATTGACAGAAATGGATTGCATTATCAAATATGAGGATGTGGAGGTGCTCAGAAAGGAGCTCGTGGTGCTCAAGCATGCCACATTTCAGGTAAATGCCGGCGAATTCGTGTATCTGATAGGGCGCGTCGGCTCGGGCAAATCATCGCTGATGAAGTCGATGTATGCCGAGATTCCCCTTTTCAGCGGCAGTGCCGACGTGCTCGGCCGTGACCTTATCGGCATAGCCCGGCGCGAGATTCCGATGCTGCGTCGCGACATCGGAATCGTGTTCCAGGACTTTCAGCTGCTGACCGACCGTAATGTCTACCAGAACCTCATGTTTGTGCTGGACGCCACCGGCTGGAAAGACAAGGATGAGAAGGAGGCCCGCATAGAGTCGTGCCTGCGCCAGGTGGGCATGGCCAATAAGTCATACAAGATGCCGCACGAGCTTTCGGGTGGTGAACAGCAGCGCATCGTCATAGCACGCGCCCTGCTGAACAAGCCGCGCCTTATACTGGCCGATGAGCCAACCGGCAACCTCGACCCCGAGACGGGCCAGCAGATTTTCGATCTGCTGAGGTCGTGCACCGCCGACGGCACCGCTGTCATCATGGCCACACACAATATGTCGCTGGTTGAGAAATTTCCGGCACGCACCATGCGGTGCGAGGGCAAACAGCTCATTGATTCACAGGCTCAGTCAGCCGAGAGCTGACAAAAAATCGCTGTAATACATACTGCAGTAAAGAATGAAAGTAATGAAGTTCGGGGGCACCTCGGTGGGCTCCGCAGACAGAATAAAGCATGTGGCCTCGCTCATCACCGGGCGCGGCCAGAACATCGTGGTGCTCTCGGCCATGTCAGGCACTACAAACACGCTGGTAGAGATCGCCGGATACCTCAGGCGTCACAACATCAACGGCGCCAAAGATATAATCAACACCCTTGAGAAAAAATATTGCCAGACGATAGCCCTGCTCTTCTCTACGGTTGACTACCGCATGGAGGCCGACGAGGAGATCCGCGGCATATTCTCGCATATCCGCGGCCTGTGCCGCGAGCGTTTCGACGAGGATGACGAGAAGGAGATTCTGGCCCAGGGTGAGATGATGTCGACCACGCTGATGTACCTTTACCTGCATGAGCAGGGGGTGAACGCCGCATTCCTGCCGGCGCTCGACTACATGCGTACCGACGTCAACTCAGAAGCCGACAACGAATACATCCACGACCGGCTTATGGCGCTGCTTGACGAGAATCCCTGCGCCGAACTCTACATAACCCAGGGGTACATCTGCCGCAACAACCTCGGAAAGGTCGACAACCTGCAGCGCGGAGGCTCAGACCTTACGGCATCGCTTGTCGGAGCCGCCGTAAGCGCCGACGAGATAGAGATCTGGACCGACATCGACGGAATGCACAACAACGATCCCCGCTATGTCGACGGCACCAGCCCAGTGGCCGAGCTGCATTTCGACGAGGCGGCCGAACTGGCCTATTTCGGCGCCAAGATCCTGCATCCGGCCTGCGTGCTCCCCGCAAAGGTCAACAACATACCGGTGCGCCTGCTCAACACGCTCGAGCCGTCGGCCCGCGGCACCCTCATCCATCACACCGAGCGCCGCAAGGAGATCAAGGCCGTGGCCGCAAAAGACAACATTATCGCCATAAAGATAAAGTCGTCGCGCATGATTCCGGCCTCGAATTTCATGCACCGCGTATTCGAGATTTTCGACAACTACCGCAAGCCCATCGACATGATCGCCACCTCTGAGGTCGGCGTTACCGTGACGGTTGACTCTCCCCTGAAACTCGAGCATATCATCGATGAGCTGAAAGAAATCGGTACCGTGCAGGTCGACGACAACATGACCATTATCTGCGTGGTAGGTGACCTTGACTGGCACAACCGTGGCTATGAGGCCGAGGCGCTCGACGCCCTGCGCGACATACCGGTGCGCATGGTGTCTTATGGCGGCTCCGACTCAAACATATCGTTCCTGGTCTCAGCCGACGACAAGACAGACGCCCTGCGGGCATTGTCGCGGAGACTGTTCGACGCCAAGTAACGCTGGCTCAGTTGCCAAGCGACCTGAAAAAAGCTTTGAATTGCCGGTGTGTGCCATATACAGTGATATGGTCTCCGCCGGCAATTCTTGTATCCTTGTCATTGCCGTCGATGTCGAGAGTCGTGAGGTCTTTGGCCGCTATGCCGAGTATGTTCGTCTTCTCTTTCGGCCGCGACACCGATATTAGTTGCAGCCCCTTGAGCTCATCGGCAAATTCTGTTACAGCCACCCCGACAAGCGTGTCGGGCACCGTGAATGTGGCCACATAGCTGTCGGAGTCGACACGCAGGCTCTCCACATGCGAGTCAAGTTCCATCTCGTTCACGAGATCGCGGGCGGCGCGTTGCTCCGGAGTCACGATACGTGTCACGTCCAGTCCCTCGAGAATGGCCTGATGCAGTTCGTCAACGGCGCGCGCATAGATTTTCCTGACCCCCATCTGGCGCAGCAGAGCCACGGTCTTGATGCTTGCGCCGAAATTCTCACCGATCGCCACTATTACAAGGTCGACATTCTTCAGCGGCAGAGCGGCCAGCGATGCCGGGTCGCAGGAATCGATTATGTAGGTCGTGGACACATAATCCTTTATGGCGTCGACATTGGCTTTGTCATGGTCGGCGCAGATTACCTCATGGCCGAGGTCGGTAAGGTCGCGGGCAAGGTTGCTGCCGTATATTCCGAGTCCGATTATCAGGTATCGCATAAGAATTCGTTTGATTGCAGGGTTGAACGGGTCAGTTGATTATGATGTTTTCGTCGGGAAGTACCACAGGCGGGTCGTTGTGGCGTCCGACAACGCCGACAAGGAGCGAGATCAGTCCCACGCGCCCGAAATACATAGCCACGCACAGCAGCCCCTTCGAGGGGGAAGACAGGTCTGAGGTGATGCCGAGCGAGGTGCCCACGGTGAACAGCGCCGACGCCGATTCGTAGACAAGCGCCTTTACCGGCAGATTCGGCTCAAGCCCCACTAAGGTGATTGTCACAGCGAAGAATGCCACTATCGAGAGGCTGATTACGGCGTGCGCCATGCGTATCGAGCCGCGCGCGATGGTGCGGTTGTGAGCCGTCACACGGTCGCGGCCAAGTATCACGGCTTTGAGGTTGAGCAGCATTACGGCAAACGTGTTGACCTTGATGCCGCCGGCCGTTGACTGCGAGGCGCCCCCGATCCACATCAGCAGTATGAACATTATCACCGTGACGTCGAGGAAACGTGCCGGGTTCACCGAGCTGAATCCCGACGAACGGGGCACCGTGGCATTGAAGAAAGACTGCGCGGTCTTTTCCCACAGCGACATGCCGGCCAGGGTGTTGTCATATTCAAAGATAAAGAACGCCATTGCAGACAGGGCCAGCAGCCATGCTGTGGTAACCAGCACAATCCGGGTATTCAAGTCAAGAAGGTGTGCTTTGCGTCCCCTTATGGCGCGTCCGGTAACGCGGTGCCATAGAATGCTTAATTTCCGGCGCCCGGCCTGGTAGAAGTTGACAAGGATGGGGAATCCGATGCCGCCCGCTATGACCAATATGGCTATCACGACATAAACCATCTGGTTCGATTTCAGCAGAGCGGGATTCGACAGACCCCCTTCGACGTTCGAGAAACCTGCGTTGCAGAACGCCGACAGCGCATGGAAGGCCGAGAATACCACCTCGTCATGCACGCTCATGCCGAGGGTGCCGTGCACCGTCAGGAAAATGGCCGCGGCCCCGACGGCCTCTATGGCAAGCGTGAACGTGAGGATGTAGATGAGCGTGGGCAACAGCGAGTTGATGGTCTTCGAGTAAATCATATCCTTGACCATCAGCTGGCTGTAGATCGAGGTGTTGCCGCTGAAGAACAGAGCGAAAAAACTTGTGAAGGTGATTACCCCCACGCCACCCACCTGTATCATCAGCGCAAGCACCACGAGTCCGGTAGGTGTGAATGTCTGCGAGACGTCGAGTGTGGTGAGCCCGGTGATGCATACGGCGCTTGTGGAGACAAACAGCGAGTCGATGTAATTTATCGGGACAACGGTGCAGCGCGGCATCATCAGCAGCAGTGAGCCGATGATTACCAGCACGAAGAAACTTCCGGCAAGGATAAGCGACGGGTTGGTGTGGCGCCCGAGCAGTTTGAGGATGCCGAAACTGAAGTCGACGAACGCATACGCCCCCAGGGCGAGATACAGCAGGGGGCGTCCGTAGGCTATGTGTTCCAGCCATGGAATCCACGGATTCTCGGGGTGCGGATAAAGCAGCGGCAGCAAAGTCACCAGAACCAGACCCTCGACAATCCATTTTATGACGCGGGTCTGCCGCACGGTGTTTCTGAAATCAAGCAACAGATTGTAGAGAATGTTGACGATTAACACACCCTGTATCACACGCATGCAATGGTGGAGTGAGTTGACTTCGAGCGCCGACCGCTCGAACCCGAACAGCAGGGTCAGGATGGTCAGGCACGCCACCGACGCCAGGAACGTAATCACGTCGAGCACGGCCGAGCCGGTGCGTATGAGTGCCGTAAAACGTGTCGTGAGACGTCTGTAACCGCGTATGAACCGCTGCCACAGACGTCTCACGTCAGTATATGTGATGCCCGGAAGTGCCATGTCGTTATGTCACTATAACAACCGGGCCGCAGATATTTATTCTGTCTGCGTCATTTTATTTTCTTCAGCTCGAAACCGCAGTTGAGGCCGTCGTAGCTGTTGAGCAGCTGGCTTACGGTCTTCAGGGTCGACTGGCCGGTGATGCTGGCCACGGCATCGACAAGCTTTATGAGTTTAGAGGCGTCGAAGGTGATGGTCATCGAGTTGATCTGTTTCTCGACCTGGGCGTTCATGTTGCCGACGGGAATCTTGCCCAGGGCCTTGAACGAGAACACGAAGTTGCCGGTCGAGCCTTCAGGTGCCACCGAATATGTGCCGGTGGCCGTGATGCGGGGGAGCTTGAACACAAATGTGCTGTCGGCCGAGAATGTGACCTCAAGATTGTTCATGCCAACCTTTTCGTAGTAGGGTGCGATCTTGCTGTTGATCATGCCCGAGGCTGCTGCGCCACCGGCTTTCTGCAGCAGGTTGTCGCTCTGGAATGTGACGGCAGGCTGCGAGTATTTCCATTCGCCCACGAGGTCAGCCACGGTAAGTCTGTCGGTGGAGGTGAGGCCGTTCAGCAGTCCCGACAGGCCTGAAAGCAGGGATGAGCCGCTGCCCTGGCTCTGGCTGTTTGTGTCGGACGATGACCCCTGGCCCCCTCCGAGAGCGCC
>CALJBF010000276.1 GCA_938027385.1 uncultured Porphyromonadaceae bacterium
TAGTAATAAGAACCGCATTGGCAATATCCACGGCGGGAGGAGGCGGGAGAGGGCGGGGAACCGGCGGGGTGTCGGCGGGATTACTGCCAGACGGAGGTGTCGGCGGTGGGGCTGACAAGGAGGGTCGGGGTGGCGGGGGCGTCGTCGCAACCGTAGATCATGACGGTGAACGAGAGGGGGCCCTGGGCTCCGGTGATGTGCACCGCCTCGATGTCGGCGGTGGCAGATGGGCCGGTGTAGAATGAGCCGTACTGGTGTTCGGCGAGCCGGAGGGTTGCGTATGCCTCGTGCAGACCGCCCACGATGTTGCGGCGGTCGAGGAACATGAACAGGCGGCGCGAAAGCAGGGCGCAAGCGGCGTGCCGCAGACTGTCGTCGGTGACCCCCACCGAACCCATCTCGCCCACACCCATGGGGCTTTCGGAGACGCAGGTGTCGATGCGGTGGGCGTTGTGAAGGTCGGCAATGTCATCTTCAGTGATGTTTCCCTGCACGCCCTGGGCCGACGAATACACGGCCTTGTGCGAGCGGTCCATATCGGGCTGCTGCTCAAGCCACGCCACAGCCTCGTCACGTGTCTTGAACTTTATTGCCTTGCCGTCAAACGACAGCAGCTTGCTGATGAAGTTCTCGAGCGGGTCACCGGGCCACCCATAGGCTGGGACATTGGGGAGCGGCCTGAGCTCAGGTTTTCCGGCCCTGATGCGGGCCAGAATAGCGTTTTTCGTATCTTGCGGGTTCATTTCTGTCGGTTTGAGCTGTTTTCTGATGAGCCGGACTCAGCGGTGCCGGCATTGTCTTCCCCGGGCTTTATCACCCGGTTGTAATACTGCCTGAAGGTCTCTGCGGGGGGAATGGGGTCATCATGCTCCTTGGCCCAGGGGTTTATGGGCGACTCCATAATCTTTTCGGGTATGTTGCGCAGGGCCCACAGACCCATTTTCTCGGCCATGGCGAGATTGGTGCTGTTCTTGAGCAGAGGTTCGGCCAGATCCTCCTCGACATTGTGGGTGAACTGCCCGTAACCGTGGCCCACCACCTCGCCGCGCCAGTAGAAGACAAGCCTTGGAATGGGCACCTTTACCGGGCATACGTCGCCGCACGAACCGCAGTGCGTGCACGAATATGGCAGACGCGCGTACTTGTAGAGGTCGTAGCTCGGTTCGAGCACGATGCCGATCGGGCCCATGTAGATGGCGTCGTAACTGATACCCGAGGTGCGGCGGAATACCGGGCAGGTGTTCATGCACGCACCGCACCGCACACATTTCAGCACCTCCCAGTAGTCGGGAGCGGTCAGGCGCTCGCTGCGCCCGTTGTCAAGGATCACGAGGTGCATCTCCTGCCCCTTGCGCGGCCCGTGATAGTGCGAGGTGTATTGTGTCATGTCGAGTCCCAGGGCACTGCGCGACAGCAGGCGGATGAACAGCGGCAGGTCGCTCTGGCGCGGTATCAGTTTCTCAAGCCCCATCGTCGCCACATATAGCGGCGGCACGTTGGCGCTTATGTCGGCGTTACCCTCGTTGGTGCACACCACGATGCCGCCGGTTTCGGCGATGCCGAAATTGACGCCCGACATGCCGGCGTCGACCTTGACGTATTTCTTGCGCATGTCGGCGCGCATCACGCTGTTGAGGTAGTGCGGGTCGTCGATGTCGCGGTCTGAGCCGAGAGTGCGGGCGAACAGCTCGGCCACGTCACTGCGCAGCTTGTGTATGGCAGGCATCACGATATGCGATGGCCTCTGGTTGTCGAGCTGCTGTATGCGCTCGCCCAGGTCTGCCTCGTAGATCTCGACCCCGTGTTTCCACATGAAATCGCGCATGCCGCACTCGTCCATGGTCATTGACTTCCCCTTGGTGACCACTTTCACATTGTGGCTGCGGAATATGTCGAGGATGATGTTGTTGTGCTCTTCGGCATCACGAGCCCAGTGCACATGTATGCCGTTTGCCTCGGCATTGCGGGCGAACTGTTCGAGATATACGTCGAGATTCGAGAGCGTGTGCTCTTTGATCTGCGAGGCCAGCTCGCGCATCTCCTCCCATTCGGGTATGTGCGAGGCCACCTCGTCTCTTCTCATTCGGGCCGCCCACAGACAGCGGTCATGCATCTCGCGGTGTGCGCGCTTGTTTATGAACTCCGCGCCGAGTTTCACCTGGTTTACCTGTCTCATGGCTTTGCGTCTCCGTTAAGAATTTCAGTGATATAGAACATTTTGAGGTCGAGGCCTATTTTCCGTGCCACGGTCTGCTGGTGTATCATGCACGACATGTCCTGCGAGGTGACATACTTGAAACCGTTGCGGGCATAGTCGCTGACCTTGTCGCGGCCCTGCTGTCCGGAACACGACGGATCCCAGATGGCATACGTGCCGCCGAAACCGCAGCATTCGTCGCGGCGCGTGGCATAGCCCACCTCAAGGCCGTCGACCAGTCTCAGAAGGTCGGCGCATTTATCGAATGACTTGATCATCAGCTCGGTGGGGCGCGCCTCAAGCAGGTAACGCAGCGAGTGGCACCCGTTGTGCACCGCCACGCGGTATGGGAACGAAGGGTGCCCCGGCAGTTCGGTGACCTTAAGCACATCGTGCAGAAACTCCACCGGGTCGTGGACCGTCGACCGGAAATGCACCACCTCGGGTGTCTGCTCCACCCCGTCGAAATGGTCCCGGAACTGGTCGGTGCAGATACCCGACGGCACCACCACATAGTCATACCCCTTGTCGGCGACAAAGGGAGCAATCCCTTTCTCGAGCGAACAGGCATGTTTCAGATAGCCCATATCGAGTTCCGGAAGACCACAGCATGCCCCGCGCTCGATGAACTCAACGTCGAGTCCGAGCTTTTTCAGAAGACCGTATGTAGAGATGGCCGCCTGCGGGTGTATGGCATCGATATAACACGGAACAAAAAAACCTATTTTCATGACATTCTCATAAGTAACTGTTCAAAATTATTATATAGTAACCGGTCTGATAATCTCAATGTTTCTTCGGCAAAATTTTTGAATCTTTTCCTCTCTTCATCAGTCGTGTAGCTCGCTACACTCCTTCTTCATCGAGAAAAATCTCCTGAAAATTTTCCTCGAACAAACATTGAAATAATTTCGACCAGTTACTTATAAAAATCAGAAGTATTCCTGACGACTACTGTTGCGGGGTGCCATTTCGGCCACACCCGCAGCGAACCGGCAGTACCGTTTTTTTCTTTTAAACATATTTTACCCGTTTTTTGTTTTCTTTACATATATTATTCACAGGCAGACGCAAATGCCTTCAGTAACCTTTAAAATAAGCAGTAATGGATCATCCCGACTTACAGTTTGAGAGAGACTATTCATCGCCTGTTGTCTCGCGGTGGTGGGTGCTTGTGCTCGCTTTTGTGTTCATCTACGGATTTGCGGTGCTGATCGCGGTCACCACAAAGGCATATTCCGACAAACCGCCCGTGCCTGAACTTGTCAAGGACATGGATGGAAACGTACTGTTCACCGGCGACGATGTACGCCGGGGGCAGGCGATATTCCTGCGCTACGGCCTGCATGACAACGGCACCGTCTGGGGACACGGAGCCTACCTCGGCCCTGACTTCTCGGCCGACTATCTGCACCAGGTTGCCGTGACCACGCGCCGTCTGAATCCCGACATGTCGATGGATCAGATCAACACCCTGGCCAAAACCAACCGCTACGATGAAAACACCGGAGTGCTGGTGATGGACGAGGCTCAGAAATCGGTCTTCGCCGACGCGCCGCGCTACTGGAAGGAATATTTCAGCTCGCCAGACAATAACGGGGGCCTGCAGCACGACCTGATTACCGACCCCGCGGAACTGCATCAGCTCTGCGCGTTCTTCGCCTGGTCGGCCTGGGCATGCTCGGCCAACCGCCCCGGCGAGGATTATTCGTACACCAACAACTTCCCCTACGAACCGGTGATTGACCAGGGACCCTCTGACGAGCTTACCATCTGGAGTGTGGCCTCGCTGCTGTTTCTGCTCACGGGTATAGGCGCATGCATGTTCTATGTGGGGCGCGACAAAGAGGCCGACTGGAAGGCGGCGTTACCCCCGTATCCCATGATGACACCCGACGGCGGCCAGCCCGCATCGATACGCGGACTGCTGAAGTTTGTGGTTGTAGTGGGAGTGCTGTTGCTCACCCAGACGCTTGTTGGTGGCGCCGTGGCGCACTACAGATCTGATCCGGGCTCGTTCTACGGTCTTGACCTCTCGGCCATATTCCCCAGCCAGCTCGTGCGCACCTGGCATATCCAGCTTGCCATTCTGTGGGTAGCTACCGGATTCGTCACCGGCGGCCTGATCATATCGCGCATCTTCGGCGGCAAGGAATGGAAGGGCCTGGCACGGCTCACATATTTCCTGTTCGGCGCTTTCG
>CALJBF010000277.1 GCA_938027385.1 uncultured Porphyromonadaceae bacterium
GGCATTGTGCACGACTTTCAGCTCATCCTTGTCACCGCCGTAGTTGTGATATGCGGCGCCGGCGAGGTACTGTTTAGCGTCGGCATCCTCATAGATTTTGGTGGGATAGCCCTTCTGTGAGTCGATGTTGTCGTAGTTGTAGTTATGGTCGAAGGCATAGATCTTGGTGTCGAGACCGGCTTTATTCAGGGCGGGGCCCAGGCCGTTCTTCACGAAGTCGCGCTCTTCCTCCCAGCCCATGTACATCGAGGCGCTGTTGCCGCGGTTGAGGGGTTCGTTCTGGGGAGTGACGGAGTAGATCTTGATGCCGTTGTCGGCCATGGCCTTGATCCATTTGGCGAAATACTCGCCGTAGTCGGCATAGTATTTGGGGTTGAGCTGGCCCGAGGTCCATCCGTTGTGCGGCTGAAGGTCGGTGAGGTTGTTGACCTTCATCCAGCGTGGGGCTGTCCAGGGGGTACCCATGATCTTGAGGTTCGGATTCACGGCCAGAATCTCCTTGAGGATGGGAATCACATACTGTGTCTCCTCAGAGGTGAGGGCGAAGTTCTCGATACCCTCCTTGTCGCAGCAGGTGTATTCGCTCAGCGAGAAGTCGCTGCAGCCGATAGAGATGCGCACGTAGCTGAAACCGAAACCCTTCTCGGGCGAGAATGTGGTCTCAAGGAACTCCTTGCGGTCTTCGGGCTTCATCTTGAGCAGGTTGTAGCAGGTCGAGCCTGTCACGGCCACGCCGAAACCGTCCATGGTCTGGAATTCCTCGGAGGGCATGAGCTTTATGGTCGAGGGCGACATGTTGTCGCGTGTGCTGAAATCGATCCACGACTCCTTGAGGTCCTGCGAGCGGTTGGATGTGGTGGTGATCACGCGCACGTCGCCTGAAGTCGGAGTTTCGGGAGTCTCGGGGGCGGGAGGCAGAGGTCCCGGTTTGTCGTCGCCGCACGAGCTGAGAGCGAGCGCGCCGGCAGAGAGAGCTGAGGCTATGAAAAGTCTGTAGTTCATTGTCATGTTTTTCTTATTCATATAAGTAACTGCCGGAACTGCAATTTATTGGGCCGTTTGATTTAATTAAGTCCTGTAGCCGGAAATTAACATTTCCGCGCAGTTACTCATATATGATGGTGGGGATCAATAACCGGGGTTCTGTTTTACGTTGGGGTTGGTGTCGAGCACGCTCTGCGGGATGGGCAACAGATACGAGTTGGCCGAGAAGGGTACGGCCATGGGCAGACGGCCCGGGTCGTTGCGCTGTGCGGCGGCCATGGTCTCCTCAAGGATGTCGAGGCGCACCAGGTCATACCAGCGCTCGCCCTCGCAGGCCAGCTCCAGACGACGCTCGTTCACGTAGGCCTGGAACAGGCTCTCTTTGTTGGCTTTCTCAGCTGCGGTGAGCTTGGCCACGCCGGCGCGGGTGCGGATCTGGTCGATGATGTCGGCTGCTCCCTGCAGGTCGGTGTTCGGGCCCATGAGCAGAGCCTCGGCCTTGAGCAGCAGCACGTCGTCGTAGCGCAGGAAGTAGATGTTGCTGAACTCAGAGTGTACCTTGAACATGAAGGCGTAGTTGTCAGAGGGGTAGTAGTTGCTCCAGGGGCACTCGTAGTAGACCACGGTCTGTTCTTTGCGTTTCACGTCGCCCACCTTGTCGAATGCGGCGATCAGGTCGCGAGAGGGGGTGATCCACTTGGCCCACGAGAAACTGTTGTCCCAGTCGGCATAGCGGCGACCGTACATCATGTCGGCCCAGTTGCCCGAACCGGCGTAGTAGTGCAGCTCAAGAATCGACTCGGGGGTATTCTGCTTGAGCATGGTGGCGGTGAAACCGTCTTTCACGGGGCCGTCGACCGCAAAGCAGTCGGCGTATTCGGGGTTGAGGGCATAGCCGCGTGCGGTGAGCTGGTCAACGTACTCGATTACTTTGCCATAGTCGCGCACGGCTTTCTCGCAGTAGATTTTGGCGAGCAGGCCGCGTGCCACATCCTTGCTGAAACGGGTCTTGTCGCCGTTCCCCTCGGGGGCGTAGCGCATGGCGTCGTCAAGGTCCTTGAGGATGTACTCGTATGCCTCGGCCTCGGTGTTCTGAGCGGGGAAATAGCTTTGGTAAGACTCCTCGATATTCTCTGAGGTGATGTCCTGCGGAATGGTGGTCACGATGGGAATGTTGCCCCACATGCGCACCATGCGGTACCAGATGAAAGCACGCATGATCTCGGCCTGGCCGCGCATCACGTTCACCTCGTCGGGGGTGAGGCTTTTGTCGCCCACCGACTCCACGCCGATGATGAACTTGGTGCATTTGGCTGCCTGGAGCATGTAGTAGTCCCAGTCGCGGTTCACGCAGAGAGTTGTACCGTTGAGGTCGTTGGTGGCGGGGTCGACCACCTCAGAGCCGGTGGTGCCGGCGTATGCGTTGTCGCTGTGCACGTCGCCGATGAGCAGCCAGTCGAGCTGCAGGAAGTTCTGGTTGCCGCGGAAGTCCTCGTAGAGCTGTGTGAGGGCGCTCTCGGCTTCGGCGCGGTTCTTGTAAACGGTCAGATCCTCGGGGTTGGTGATCTGCTCGCCCTGCGTGATGTCAGAGTAGTCGCTGACAGGCTCATAGTCGAGGCCGCAGGAGGTGGCCATCAGGCCCAGGGCCGATATGCTGCTGATGATATATTTCAGTTTCATGAGAGTTTGCTGATATTAGAAGTCGATGTTGATGCCGAACACGTAGCTCTTGCAGTGGGGATAGGTACCCCAGTCGATGCCCTGCACGTGGCCGTTGTTGCCCCACTGGTTCACCTCGGGGTCCATGCCCGAATAGTGTGTGAAGGTGACGAGGTTCGATGCCGTGAAGTAGGGCTGGATGCGCGAGATGCCGAGTTTCTTCATCCACTGGCCGCGGATGTCATAAGAGAGCGAGATGTCTTTGATGCGCAGGTAGCTGCCGTCTTCGATGAAGTAGGTAGAGTTGCGCATGTTCCAGCCGGCCTTGGGCACGTCGGTGATCTGACCGGGGATGCGCCAGCGGTAAAGCACCTGTCTGGTCTGGTTCTTGCCGTCATACATGCCTTCGGTCTCCATGCGCGAGGCGTTGAAGATGTCGTTGCCGTATGCGCCCTGAAGGAAGATGCTCAGGTTGAAACCTTTGTACGAGAAGGTGTTGGTCATACCGAATGTGAAGTCGGGGTTGGGATCGCCGATGTATGTGCGGTCTGACGACGAGATGCGGCCGTCGCCGTTGAGGTCTTCGTAGATCATCATACCGGTCTCGGGGTCAACGCCGTTGGCGATGTAGCCGTAGAAACCGCCCAGCGCGCGGCCCGGTTCGTTGCGTACCACAGCCTCGTTCACGGTCTCGCTGGTCACGGCGTCGAGATATACCTTCTGGAGCTCGAGCTTGTCGAGACGGTTCTTGTTGAACGACATGTTGAGGTTCGTGGTCCACGAGAACTCACCCTCGAAGTTGTGTGAGGTGATGCTGAACTCGAAACCTTTGTTGGTCATCTCGCCTTCGTTACGCTGGATCGAGCTTGCGGCTGCGGCACCCGAGGGGAGATCGACGTTCATGAGCATGTCGGTGGTCTTCTTGTAGTACCAGTCGGCGCTGAACTCGATGCGGTTGTTCAGGACCGAGAAGTCGACGCCGACACCGGTCTGGGTGGTTGTCTCCCAGGTGAGGTCGCGTGTGCGAAGGTTGGCCTGCGAGAGTGTGGGGACTGAAGTGCCCTTGCCCTCTTCGAACCAGGGCTGGCGGTTGATGTTGTAGCGCTGCAGGTAGGCATAGTCGCCGACGCCGTTCTGGTTACCGGTCTTACCCCAGCCTGCACGGAGTTTCAGGTCATTGAGCCACTGTACGTCCTTGAGCCATGACTCCTGCGAGATGCGCCATGCGGCGGATACCGAGGGGAATACTTTCCAGCGGTGGTCGGGGTGCAGTTTCGACGAGCCGTCGTAGCGGATGTTGGCGCTCACGAGGTATTTCGAGTCGAAGTTGTACGATACACGGCCCAGGTATGAGAAGATACCCCATGTCGAGCCGGCCGAGCCTGTGCCTGTCCAGCTGATCATGTTGGCGGCGTTAAGGGTCTGGATCTTGCCGTTCATGTAATACTGGCCGTTGATCCAGTTGTTGGTGTAGTGCGAGTCGGTCCACGATGTACCGGCCATTACGCCGAATTTGTTCTTGCCGAACGAGAAGTCGTAGTTGGCCACGTTATCCCATGTGAGCACGGTGTTCATGTTGCGGCCGTCGTAGCCTGTACCCCCCTGTTCGCGGCCGTAGGTCGTTGTCTCGGGGTCCAGGAACGAGGTGTCCCAGGCATTGCGGCGGTCCATTGTGAACTTGCTTGAGAAGGTGAGGCCGTCGATTATGTTGAACAGCAGTTCGCCCGATGCGATGATGCGGTTTTCGCGCGAGCGGTTTGACTTCTGTCGTGCCTCGTTCTCAATCGGGCTCTGCATGTTCAGGCCGTAGAAGTTGTTATAGTAGCGTGTGGGGTTTTCGGGATCCCAGATGGGAGCGTAGCGCGGGGTGTTGATCACGGCGAGAACCACACCGCCGCGGTTGCCGACGGTACCCATGGCGCCGCCGCCGTTCGACGAGTAGTCAGAGTAGACGATGTTGGCCTTGGCGGTGAGCCATTTGCGAACCTTGCCCTCGATATTGGCACGGAAGTTGAAACGCTTGAAGAACGAGCTCTTCAGGATACCCTGGTCTTTCTGGAAACCGCCTGAGAGGTAATATTTGATTTCTCGGAGTTCTGTGAGATGGCAAGCTGGTAGTTCTGGGTGTTACCGGTGCGGTAGGTCTCGTCGAACCAGTCGGTCTGGTCGGTGAGGCCGTCGGGCAGGTGTACCAGGCCGATTTCGTCCATGAGCTCCTTGTATTCGGCTGTGTTGAGCACGTCGATCTTCTTGGCAACGCGTGTGAAACCGCCCTGGATGTTGAGTGAGATCTTGGCGTCGCCTGATTTGCCTGATTTCGTGGTGATGAGCACAACGCCGTTGGCACCGCGCGAACCGTAGATTGCGGCCGACGAGGCATCCTTGAGAATCTGCATGTTCTCGATGTCGCCGGGGGCAAGGAAGTTCACGTTGTCGACGGGAACACCGTCAACTACATAAAGAGGCTCGTTGCTGCCGTTGAACGATGTAGTACCGCGCACGCGCACTGTCATGCCTGCGCCGGGGGCACCGGTGGGCTGCTGTACGGATACACCGGATGCTTTGCCCTGCAGGGCCTGGGCGGCCGACACGATGGGACGGTTTGCCAGAGCCTCTTCACCAACGGTAGATACGGCTGTTGTAAGGTCTTTGCGTTTCACCGAGCCGTAGCCGATAACGACTACCTCGTCGAGTGTGTTGGTGTCTTCTGAAAGAAAGACTTTCATTCCGGCGGCTGCCTTGTGCTCCTGGGGGGCATAGCCGATGTAGGAGAATACCAGCGTGGATCCTTCGGGAACGCTGAGCTGGAAGTTGCCGTCGATGTCAGTGGCTGTTCCCGTCGCGGGATGTCCTTTGACTACGACGCTTACGCCGATAAGCGGCTCATCGGTCGAGTCGAGCACGGTGCCTGACGCGGTGATGTCGGCGGCGAATGCCGGCAGACTCCCGAGCAGAACCATTACCAGACCCAGGGCCAATGGTAAAAGATTGCACTTTGTTTTCATGCGGGGTTAGTTTTAAGTTATGTTGATGATATTAGTTTCGCGGTTCGGTGGCTTTACAGCAATGATGTGATCTGGCCTGCATAATTATGTGATGAACGGCACCGGGCGATATGCGATGTGATGACGTGTCGTATCATGGCATAATCGTGATGGCGAGAAGATTTTTTTACAGTTGCAAAGTTAGTGCATAAAGTAGTCGGCTCTATGCGCGGGTAAATCGGGAGGTAAACTGTTGAAGAGTGTTAAATGTCGGATTTATAGCGCGTTGATGCCTCCGAGATTCATAAAAAAAGTAAAATTGTGATGACGCTTGTAAAAGAATCAGGTAGGGCGTTAGGCCGGTCGGTCAATGAATTTTCCCAGTTTTCTGACCTCTTCGGCAAAATCTTTCTTGGGTACGAGCGCCTTGTTGCGCACGCGGAACCGGTTGTTGTAGACGGTCTGCGGCGAACAGTGCAGGAACTCGGCGATCTTCACGCTGTCCGTGATGCCGAGCCTTACCAGGGCATAGATGCGAAGCTCGGTGTTGAGCAGTTCACCCTCTTTGGGGATGATGCGCTTGTCGTCCTGCAGCAGTGCGTTGAAGTCGTTAACGAAGTCGGGATAGATATGCAGGAAGATTGTGTCGAACGACCGGTAGAACTCCCTGAGCTCATCTTTCATCATGTCGGTGCTCGATGTCTCGTCGACGATATCCTTGAACTTGCGTGTCATGGCCTTCATGTGGATGTTCTTCCGGAATTCCTCGAGCTTGCCGATATAATCCGAGCAGATGGTGAAGATGTAGCCGATGTATTCCTCTTTCACATAGTTGGCCTCGCTGAGTTCGTCATTTTTCACCTTGAGGTCATCGTTCAGGGCAGTGAGCCGGGCGTTGGCCTCGTTGAGCCTTGTATTGGCCTCGTTGAGCTGTTTGTGGGCTTCGGAAAGCTCTGCCACATTGCCGGTGAGCTTTTTGTTGGCGGCGTCGAGACTGCGGCGGTGCAGGCGCAGGCGCCTGTTCTGCACGATGATGATGCCTATGGTGGTGGCAAGAACCGTGGCAAGTATGCACACCAACACCAGGAACAGGGTGGTGCGGTGCTGTGACCGGCGGTTGCGTTCCTGCCAGGCTTTGTTGATGTTGTCTATTGTCTCGGAGATTCCGAAGGCCCTCACGCGGTTTGGATATGAGATTGCCTTGTTGAGGCTGTAGTTTATATAGTGGTAGGCGTGGTCGATGTCGCCGTTGCCGTTCTCGAACATCAGTTTGGCCAGCTCTTCGAGCGATGCTATCTCGGCGTTGGCGGTGCGCACGTCGACGATTGCCGATAGCGCCATGTATTTCTTCGCGCTGTCGATGTTACCGTTCTGCTGGTACAGTCGTGCCAGTATATAGGCGTCTTTGGCGTCCTGATGGGCATCGAGGCCCGATCCGGCAAGTTTGCGTTTCAGGGCGCCGATGACATCGGCCGTTGATTTGTCGGTGCCAAGGATATCCCACCCGCGGTACCACAGGTATTCAGGGTGTGTGGAATCAATCACGGCCATTATCGAGTCCTTGTAGATGCGCTCGCGCATGTAGTAGTCGCTTGCCTCGTCGCCTCCTGCATAGTTGCCCAGATGGCTGTAGAGGTAAATCATCTGTCCGTAATATTCGGTGAGCAGTTCTTTTGACACATCTTTGCGGTCTATGGCCGACATAATGTCGAGAGCCTCCTTCAGCAGACCGGATCCGGTGAGCAGGCTTGCTTTCCTGATTTTATTGCGTGTCAGCCATTCTGTATTCCCGGTACGTTCAGCAATGGCGATGCTCTGGTCGATGTATTTCTTTGCCGAGTCTGAATTGTAGGGGAAGAATTCGCCTGCGAGCATGTTGGTAAACATGTAGCGGTCGGAGGCCGACTGGGCGCCGTTGAGTTTCTGCCTCAGCTCGGCTATCCTGATCAGTTTTGCACGCTCAATGTCATCGCGCTGTTCGATAAGTGAGTCAAGCGTGGCGATATTGACTGGTTCGGCGCCGGTATCGGAATGCCGTGACGAGCACGCCGTCAATGATGATATTTGGAAGAAAACTAACAGCAATAAGGGATATATCAGGTGTTTCATGGCCGTTGGGTATCGAATCGGAGAGTGTGGCGACTGAGATGACTGGAGTTTAGCCCCCGGTCTGACGGGGCGCTGAGCACGGCAGACCGGCGAGGGGGATGCACCGTCATGACGGTGCATAAC
>CALJBF010000278.1 GCA_938027385.1 uncultured Porphyromonadaceae bacterium
CCTGGTCTCCACCGTGAGAGGGTGGCGTGCTAGGCCACTACACTAAATCGCCATAGTTAAGTTTCTCTTAGCTTGTCTCTGGGGTTGTTCCCTTTCGACATTGCAAAGGTAGGCATTATTTTTGACCTGGCAATAGCTTAAGCCGGTTTTAACTTTTGTTAACGAGCTGTTTTGGCGTTTTAAACTGTATTACGTTGCTTGTCAAGTGTTTGATTGTGCAGGCTCGTTGGGCTGTGCTGCGGGTTGTTTATGCCGAAACTAAAGCGACTGCCTGCTTGTGAACTGCCTCATATAAAAATACCCCGCGATGGGGCGGGGCATTTTATCTGGGTGATGGTTGTCGCGGATTTATTCAGCGGCAGCTTCGGCCTCAGCGGCGGGAGCCTCTTCGGCAGGAGCTTCAGCGGCAGCTTTGGCAGCCTCTTCAGCGGCCTTGGCGGCTGCGATTTCGGCTTTCTTCTTGGCTACTGCCTCGGCCTTGGCGGCATTCTTGGCCTGCTCTTCCTCGAGACGTGCCTTGGCGGCGAGCTCGCGTTTGTTGGCCATAGCGGTTTTCTGAGCGTCGACAGCCTGCTGTTTCTTGGCTTTCCAGGCGTCGAAACGGCGCTGTGCCTCAGCCTCGTCGAAGGCGCCTTTCTTCACGCCGCCCTGTAGGTGTTTCATCAGCATCACGCCCTGCTCAGATAGGATAGAGCGTACGGTGTCGGTGGGTTGTGCACCAACGTTAACCCAATACAAAGCCCGTTCGAAATTGAGTGTGATTGTAGCAGGATTAGTGTTCGGATTATAGGAACCTATCCTTTCAATAAACTTACCATCTCGTGGTGCCCTGCTATCGGCGATAACAATTGGATAGAACGCATAGTTTTTGCGACCATGACGTTGTAATCTGATTTTTGTTGCCATTTAATTATGGTTTTGTAAGAGGTTTAGCGGGCGCAAAATTACTGATTTTTTTTGAAACGGCCATACATTTTCCAGAAATTTTTCACACATTCTCTATATATAAGGAATAAGGAATAAGATACGGCGTAGTGAATAAATGCGGGCCACGAATATTACCGGAACCGGTGGTTTCAGCGTGCGGTGTCTGTTGGAGCGGTCGGGCGGTCGATGCGCACCAGGAGGGTGGCAAAGATGGCTATGGCCAGAACTACGAAGACGATAAGCGCCCAGGGGTAGGTGAGGCGGAAGGCGGCCCATGCCATTTCAAGGTAAACGTAATAGCTGGTTAGTTCGCTCATGAGTTTGTCTCTCCTGACGGACTTGCGGCGCCCTGTCCAGTACCACACTGTATAGCCCAGCATGAATGCGCCAAGAACTGCCATGGCAACCGTGGCGCCCGTAGAGATGTCGGTATAATACCATATTACCGATGTCAGTGCCAGCATCATTGTGGTCACCGACATGGTGGTGCTCTCGAAAAAGCTGTTTAAACGCGGATGCCGCTCTATGTACCGGTATTTTGTCTTTTCTACTGTCATTTTGCGTGCGTATGGTTGGAGTTCAGGTGTCAAATTTACAAAAATTTTTTAAAATCGGGAAATGGGTGTCGGTTATTGAACGGAATTTGTTATTTTTGCGTTTTCCAATAGGTTTTGTTTAACAGCCGCTGAAATGAAAGGTAAAGAAGCGTTACAAGATATGTCTGACAACGGGCAGGATGTGCTGAATCTGCTAACCGATGGCGAAAAGGCCAGCCTCCCCGGGCATTACCGCGCCCTGTTGCGCGGAGTGGCGTCACTTGATGTAAAACGTGATGAGGTGCGTTTGTTGCGCACACTTATGCGCGACTGCGAGGCCCGCGGCGGTTTCGGCCGCGACCGGTTCGGCATCAGTTTCCTTACCCGTGCGCTGGCCACGGCAGCCGAGCTGTGCACACAGGTCAGCCCCGACCGCAACATGGTAATGGCCGTGCTGCTTTACCGCATGTGCCAGGGTGGATTCCTTACCGTCGAGCGCGTTGAGGTCGATTTCGGGCCCGATGTGGCCAAGATGGTGTCGGGTCTGATCAAAGTCTCGGCGCTCTACACCCGTGGCGCGGCGGTGGAGTCGGAGAATTTCCGGCGCCTGATGATGGCTCTGGCCGACGATATCCGCGTGATCATTATAATGATAGTGGACCGTTATGTGCTGATGGTGATGATAAACCACCACCCGGCCGAACGGCTCGTGCGCGACATCGCCTACGAGGCAAACTACCTGTATGCGTCGCTGGCGCACCGTCTGGGTCTGTATGCCATAAAGTCGAAACTCGAGGATATGTCGCTCAAATACACCGATCGCGAGACATACACCTCGATAGCCCGTCAGCTCAACGAGCGCAAGAACGAGCGCGACGCCTATATCGCCGACTTCATCGCCCCCGTCAAGGCCAAGCTTGAGGAGGCCGGACTGAAATTCGACATCAAGGGGCGCACGAAATCCATCTTCTCGATCTGGAACAAGCTGCGCAAGCAGAAGACCGACCTCGACCATATCTACGACCTGTTCGCCATTCGTGTGATAATCGACACGCCCCCCGAGCGCGAGAAGAGCGACTGCTGGATGGCATATTCGGTGGTCACCGACATGTACCGTCCGAATCCGTCGCGCATGAAAGACTGGATCTCCATACCCAAAAGCAACGGCTACGAGTCGCTGCACATCACGGTGGCCGGTCCCGGCGGCAAATGGGTGGAGGTGCAGATACGCACGCGCCGCATGGATCTTGTGGCCGAGAAAGGTCTGGCCGCCCACTGGCGCTATAAGGGGATAAAGAGCGAGGGGGCGCTTGACGCCTGGATGAACAACGTGCGCGATATCCTCGAGACCGCCCGGTCGGGCCCTATGGAGCTGGTGCGTAACTTCCGCATGGACATCTACGACAAGGAGGTGTTTGCGTTCACTCCCAAAGGCGACCTGTTGCGTCTGCCTGCCGGCGCCACCCTGCTTGATTTCGCTTTCAACATCCATTCGGGCCTCGGTTGCCGCTGCACAGGCGGTATCGTCAACGGCAAGAACGAGAAGATCGGCTACCGTCTGCAGAGCGGCGACACAATCGACATCCTCACCTCGTCGTCGCAGACCCCGAAACAGGACTGGCTGAACATGGTCGTCACCTCAAAGGCGCGTTCCAAGATACGCCAGACCCTCAAGGAGCAGGAGAACCGCCAGGCCAAACTCGGGTTCGAGATGGTCGAGCGCCGTTTCCGCAACCGCCGAATCGAGATGGACGAGGCGGCCATGAGCCGTCTGATCAAGAAACTGGGCTACAAGACCATAACGGCGTTTTACAGTGATGTGGCCGACAACCGCCTCGACCCCGCCAACGTGGTCGACCGCTATGTCGCCGAAGAGGAGAAACAGCACGACGACCACCCCGAGCGCCGTCAGTCGGCCGGCGAGTTCACGCTCAGCAATACCACCGACGACCATCAGGAGGCATCGGGGGGCGCCGACGTACTCGTCATCGGCAACGATGTCACGGGACTGAACTATAAGTTCGCGAAATGCTGTAACCCGATTTATGGCGATGACGTGTTCGGCTTCATCTCGGCCGAGGGTGTGGTGAAGATACACCGCACTGACTGCCCCAACGCCGGCGACATCTACCGCCGTTACCCCTACCGTGTTATCAACACGCGGTGGTCCGGAAAGATTGGCCAGCAGTTTGCCGCAACATTGCGCGTGGTCGGGCATGACGACATCGGCATCGTTACGAACATCACATCAATCATCTCGAAAGAGAAGAACGCCTCGTTGCGCAACATCGCCATCGATTCGCACGACGGTCTTTTCCAGGGGCACCTCACTATCGGCGTGGCCGATCGCGCCCTGCTCACGTCGCTTATCAAGAAAATCGCCGGCGTCAAGGGTGTGAAGGGTGTCGACCGTGTCAACTGACCCGGCGCGGAGCAGAATCTCTAAAATAGTAGGGACAAGCCTTTGGCATGTTGAATTAGATTGCTGATTACCAGGAAAACATCGCAAAACGATGTCCCTACAATAAGGATGCGCAGGTTCGTGCATCACACTCCCGGAGTAGGTTTGTGGTAGATTAGCGTTAAATTAACTAAAATCAGTGTAAATCAGGCTGATTGTGATTGCAGGAAACTATCAGTTTTGCTAACTTTGCATCTGAGGCGCTGTAGTGCGCCGCAGATGCAGATTTAGATGTTCTATAAGGCGTCAGCCATATTATCATTGCTCATTTTCGCAACTGCATGTGGCAGCCGAAAGTCTGCTCCGGTCGCCGGTGACGGCGATACGTCCACAGACTCGGCAACCATTGCCATCGAGGAGCCGCGTGCGCTCCCCGACACTGCCTTGGCCTCAGCCGGAATCGTCAGATACACAGTAGAGATCGCCGACTCGGCGGTTTCCGGTTCATTCCCCACCGATACAGATTTCTATGCTTCGGCTCCCGGAACCTTCACGTTCCGCAAGGGGATGCGCCGTGACGCACATTTTGGCGGCAGGGTGAAAGGCACCCCTGCCGACATTGTCGTAGACTGGACATTCCGCACCGACATCGACGACCGCGAAACCCGTTACGGCCGCTGGGGCGGAGGCACCGGCTGGACCGGGCAGCCCCTCTATGTGGAGTGGCCCGACAGCTGCATGGCCCGTTTCAGAAGTGCCGGCATGATGGGCGCCGAGGCCTCACGGCAGGAAATAATAGTCGGTTCGCTTGCCTCACGGGTATATTTCATTGACTATGCCACTGGCAAGCCGTCGCGCCGTCCGGTGGATGTAGTGAATCCCGTCAAGGGCACCATGTCACTTGACCCCACTCTCAACGGCAACCTGTATGTAGGGCTTGGCGTACCGGCCGAACGTCCGTTCGGCGCGCGCGTCATCGACCTCTATAAAGGCTCCGTGACCCGCTCATGGCCCGAAGACCCCAGGGCGGGGCGCCGCTGGGATGCATACGATTCGTCGCCCCTGCGCATCGGCCGTTTCCTGTTCTGGCCCGGTGAGAACGGCACGCTCTACAAGTTCACCGTGTCGCAGGGCGCGATAGCGCTCCATTCGGCCTTGCGGTATACCATAGACGGAGCCGCTCCCGGTATAGAGAATTCGCTTGCGGTCTATCGCAATTACGGATATTTCGGCGACAACCACGGCAATCTGCTGTGTGTCAATCTTGAGACCCTGAAACCGGTATGGCGATATTTCGTAGGCGACGACATCGACGCCACACCTGTGGTGACCACTGAGGATGACCGCCCCTATGTCTATGCCTGTTGTGAGGTGGACCGTCGCGGCGAAGGCCCGGCAAACCTGGTGAAAGTCGACGCCCTTACCGGCGCCGAGGTCTGGAAAAACGAAATACCGGCACGCAGGGTAGATGTCGACGGCAAGCATTTCGACGGCGGCTATTACGCCACTCCGCTGCCCGGCACGGGCGACTGTGCGGGCATGCTGTTCGCCAACTGCGTGCTGAACGAGAGCGACGAGCGCCGCAACGGCGTATTCGTGGCTCTCGACCGCAAAAGTGGCCGCGAGCTCTACCGCACGCCTTTGAGATACTACTCCTGGTCGTCGCCCGTAGGTTTCGTCAACGAGGCCGGCGAGCAGTTTGTGGTCACGGGCGATGCCGCCGGCAACATCTATGTGATCCGCGGGCGCACAGGCGAGATTCTTGTGCGGCGCCCGACGGGGCACAACTTCGAGTCGTCGCCGGTCGTGGTGGGCAACTCCCTGGTAGTCGGCTCGCGCGGCGACACCGTCTACCGCCTCTCGATAATATGATTCCCAATCCCTAACCCCAGAATATACTCTCCCGGAAACTGAAGAACCATGAGACTTAAAACGATACTGACATTCCTTACCGCCCTGCTCGTCACGTTGTGTGTGTCGGGCCAGAAACTGACCAGAAACGTGGGCGCCGTTCCCGATGCCTATAACTTCTGGCTCTATGCTCCTGAGGGGGGTGAGGATGCCGTCAAAGCTGCCGAGGATGGCGCCGATGCCGGCGAGCCTCAGAAAAAACCGGTGTTCATATTCCTGCACGGCGCCAGCCTGTGCGGAAACAATCTTGACAAGGTGCGCCGTTACGGCACCATCGACGCCATCGAGAAGGGGCGCAAGATCGACGGCTATGTCATCGCTCCGCAGAATCCCGGCGGCTCGTGGAATCCGCGCAAGGTGATGAACATCCTCGACTGGGTTGAGGACAATTATGACGTCGACAAAGACCGCGTGTATGTGCTCGGCATGAGCCTGGGCGGTTACGGCACCATCGACGTGGCCGCAAGCTATCCCGAACGCATCGCCGCCGCCATGGCCATCTGTGGTGGCGGTACGGTTGGCAACCTGGCCGGTCTGAACGAGCTTCCGCTCTGGATTATCCACGGCACCGGCGACCGCGCCGTCAGCGTCAAGGAGAGCGACAAAGTTGTCTCGGCGATGAAAAAGGCCATGGGTGGCGATACTCCGCGTCTGGCCTACGACCGTATCCCGGGGATGAACCACTCGCAGCCGGCACGCATATTCTATATGCCCGAGTCGTACGACTGGCTGTTGAGCCATTCGCTCAGTGATGAGTCACGCTCTATAGCCCAGACATTCGATGTAACCTTCAATTCACTCAGAAAGGCATACGAGGGGCTTACCCGCGGCAAGTCGGGCGTCTCGGCATCAAGGTCAAAGGCACGCGCGTCGAAGTCGCGCGCCCGTGCCGCAAAAGCCAAGTCACGCGCCACGCGCCAGAAAGCGTCGGCACGTAAAAAACGTGCATCCAAAAAATGAAATCATATACTCTTTTACTGGTTGTGGCCGCCGGTATTGCGGCCGCCTCGTGTGGCTCGCGGTCGGCTGACGCCGATGCAGCACCCGCGGCACTGCTCGAACAGGCCGAGGCGTGTGTCAACACCGATCCGGCCACGTCGATAGCTCTGCTTGACTCGCTTTCGAAGACATACCGCACCGAGACCGCTCTTGTGAAACAGGCCATGGCGTTGCGTCCGCGCGCCATCGAACAGCTCACATTGCGTGAGATCGCAACGGCCGACAGTATGCTTGAGGCCAATAAACATGAGATAGAGACCCTGCGGGGCTCGCTGCGTTGGGTAAAGGAACCCCGTATGGTCGACGGCTATTATATAGCCCGCACGGTCTACAATCCCGATTTCATGAACACCACCGGCATCGAGGCCCGTGTCACCGACATAGGCCGGTTTTATGTGGTGTCGTCGGCAAACCCCGGCAACGGGCATACGTCGGTGACCTTCACCGACGGTTCGGCATCGGCCACCACCGGCGAAGTGCCATACGACGGCGAGAGCAATTACCGCATCGGCGGGGGAGAGGTGGTGACCTACTCACCCGAAAAATCAGATACACTTGGCGCCTTTGCCGCGCAGGCAAGCGGCCCGCTCACATTGCGTTTCAATGGCCGCGGCAAATCGTCACGCAAGCTTTCGGCCCGCGATGTAGAGGCAATAGCCGTAGCCTACCGCTATTCAAAGGCGGTAGAGAACGCCCGCAACGCCGACATCGAGCAGCAGCGTCTGCGCAAACAGCTTGAGATTGCCCGCTCGCAACAGCAGCGCCTCGCCGACAAAGCCGCCAATAACTGACCGGAGCTTTTTACCTCTCCCGTTCCTTATTATATCGCCTCTACACATTATTATATAATAAGGTAAATTATATAATGAGGTAATATATACGGATTATGTAATGAGCTTAAATGTATGGCGGGTATTTTCAAAGGAAGGGCAAATATCTGGTTTGATTGCGTCTGAAAAAACTACCGAAAAATACTTCGGCGAAAATTTGCACAATTCAGACAAAACCCCTACCTTTGCACTCGTAAAATACGGAGAGATGGCAGAGTGGTCGATTGCGGCGGTCTTGAAAACCGTTGAGGGTCAC
>CALJBF010000279.1 GCA_938027385.1 uncultured Porphyromonadaceae bacterium
TGGGAATTATGGGAGTCATGGGAATTATGGGAGTTATGGGTGCGCCCCTGTCACTGAACCTCGGTGACCGGGGTCAGGCGCGAGACGCCGTTTTCATTGAAGGCCTCGATGGCGAAATAGTATTTCTGGTCGGTGGTGAGGCATTTCATCAGGTGACGGCAGTCGTTGCCGTAGACCATCCACGAGCTGTAGAGCTTGTCGGGGGCGATTCCCCAGAGGATGTTGTAGCCCTGTGCGCCCTTTACCGGCTGCCAGGTGAGCGTGATGTCGCGGCGGTCGTCGTGACGGCGTGCCTCGAAACCTTTGACCATTGCCGGGGCTTTCCCTTCGCCGAGACCGAAGACCCTGATGGCCGACAGTGACAGTGACGGGGTGGGCACCTCGATGTTGTTATACCTGATATAGCGGGCGCGTCGGGGGGTCTCAAGCTCGACGTAATCGTGCGGGGCGTCTTTGTAGCTTTTCGAGCGGTCGACAAGCGGGAACCATTCGCGGCCGTCGAGCGAGCCGGTGATGGTGTAGCGGTGGCGCAGACCGTCGTAACGGCCATACCTGTCGCTCTTGTAGTCGTTGTAGTTGACCTGGATGGCGTTTACCGTGGCCGGGGCGCCGAGGTCGATCTGTACCCACTGGTCGGCGTTGTTGGCGCTGGCGAGCCAGAATGTCTTGCTGTTCTCGTCGGTGATGCCTGTGGCCTCGTGCCCCTCTGCCGACGACGAGGCGGTCACCGGTCTGTTATATGACAGGAGCATCCAGCCGCGGAACTCACCTTTCTTGCCAGGCGTGGCGGGAGCATAGCGCGGGTAGTCGCCGAAACGGGTGTCACAGTGCATTATGCCGTCGGCATCGAAGTAGGTGGGAAACATGCACAGTCGCCGTTCCCAGTTCACGTTGATGGGGAGTGCCATCGAGCCGAAGTGCCAGAACTGTCCTCCGGGGCCCTCGACGGTACTGCCGTGTCCGGCGCCGTTGATGTAGCCGCCCGGCTTGTATGATATGGGGTTGTGGGCCTGGTAACGGTATGGTCCCATCGGCGAGTCGGCCACGTATACGCCGTCGGCATAGACGTTGAACTCGGTGCCCGGGGCGGCATACTGCATGTAATACCTGCTGTCGTGCTTTGTGAGCCAGGGGCCTTCGATGTAGCCGCCGAGGATGGTGTCAGTATGGTTCTCGCCGAAACGCTCCCAGCCGTGTCGCGCGGGGTCGAGGTTAAAAAGCTCCTCTACGGGCCCTTCAGGGATGAACCGGTGGTTTTTGTCGAGACGGCGCCCGCGGATGGGGTAGACGTTAGACGAGCCCCAGAACATGTAGGCTTTGCCGTCATCGTCGATGAACAGGTCCGGGTCCTGAAGGTCATGGAGTATGGCCGGGGTGGCCTCCCAGTCGCCTGACTTGGGGGCATCGGTATAGAGTACGCTCATCGAGCCCGAGGGGTCGCCGCAGACGTATAGCACGGAATCCTTGTAGTTGTGCGCCGCCGGGGCGTTGCACCCCTGGGGGTACCAGTTGCGTCCCGGTTTTATGAATTCCCAGTTCTGAAGGTCGGTCGAGTGCCAGTAGCCGTGCGAGCGGGTCACGAACATGTAGTATTCGCCGCGGAACTCCACCACGGCAGGGTCGGCCCCCGAGCGGTACGAGATGTCGTTCGACGAGTTGTAGATCATGTAGGTGTAGTCGACGTCGAGCGGGTTGCAGTAAGTTTCCTGCCGCATCTGCTGGCCGACGGCCGAGAGGGTCATGGCTGTAGCCATGGCCGTGTAGATGAGTTTTTTCATGATGTTGAAGATCTCTTTTCGTGAAACTCCAGCGCCCGGAGGCTGTGCAGTCACGCCTCCGGGCGCCGGTGTTATGTGGTTGTTATAAAACTGTGGTTTTCAGCTTTGCGTAGGCGCGCTCGGCTTTGGCCAGGGCGTTGTCTACGGTGTCGGCGGTGGCCAGGATGACGCCCATGCGGCGGTGTCCCTTGATTTCGGGCTTGCCGAAGATGCGCATCTGCACGCCCTCTTCGGCCAGAACCTCCTCAAGATTGTCGAAAACGACCTCGTGCGTGTCGCCTTCGACAACGATGGCTTTCGAGGCCGACGGGCCGTAGAAACGTATCGCGGGCACAGGCAGACCCAGCAGGGCGCGGGCATGCAGCCCGAACTCGCTGAGATCTTGCGAGATCATGGTGACCATGCCGGTATCGTGCGGACGAGGCGAAACCTCAGAGAAGATCACCTGGTCGCCTTTGACGAAGAGTTCCACACCGAAGATGCCGTAGCCGCCGAGGGCGTCGGTGACGAGGCGGGCGATGCGGCGTGCCTCGGCGATGGCCTGGTCGGTCATCGGCTGGGGCTGCCATGACTCGCGGTAGTCGCCGTTGACCTGATGGTGGCCTATAGGCTCGCAGAATGTGGTGCCCGAGCATGAACGCACCGTGAGCAGGGTGATCTCATAGTCGAAATCTACGAAACCCTCTACGATGACACGTCCGGCGCCGGCGCGGCCACCCTCCTGGGCCTCGTGCCATGCGGCGTCGATGTCGGCCTCGGTCTTTACTGTCGACTGGCCGTGACCCGACGAGCTCATGATCGGTTTTACCACGCAGGGGAGGCCGATTTCGCGGATGGCGGCGTCAAACTCCTCGCGTGTCGAGGCGAAACGGTAGGGCGACGTGGGCACGCCGAGTTCTTCGGCGGCCAGACGGCGGATACCCTCGCGGTTCATCGTGAGCCGTGCGGCGTTTGCGGTGGGGGTGACGTTGAACCCCTCGGCCTCGAGTTTCACCAGCTCGGGGGTGGCGATGGCCTCGATTTCGGGGATGATATGGTCGGGACGTTCGGTCTCAACGACCTCGCGGAGTTTCTCGGCGTCGAGCATGGGGAACACATGGCTGCTGTGAGCCACCTGCATGGCCGGAGCGCCGGCATATTTGTCGCATGCCACGACCTCAACGCCCATGCGCTGCAGTTCAATTGCTACTTCTTTACCGAGCTCGCCGCTGCCCAGCAGCAGGGCCTTGCGGCCCGAAGGGGTCTTGACCGAACCTATCTTTGTCATCTTGGAAACTGTGATTGTGATTGAAATTAATGATGGCGGAGTGCAGAGGCGGGAGGGTCTTGCAAAACTCGGTCTATGACTAAAATGTAGGGACATCGCTTTGCGATGTTTGGCTGATAATCAATAATCTGCTTTAACACGCCAAAGGCAGCTCCCTGCAATTTATCGGGTTATGCGACACCTTCACCCTCTTTCACTTGCAAAGTTACGCAAATTTCCCCTCTCCCGCAAACCGCCGTCAACCTTGCCGGCGATGGTTTGTTATATTTAAAAGAGCTTACTGACAGTGACCGTCGGAGCGGTAGGCTGTAAGAAACTCAGCAAAAGGGTGCGGGGAGGCCCGGGCCCGGCGTTTCAACACAGACGGAGCCGATCAAAGGCTCAGGTAACTGAAGATATTTATGAGAGTGCAGTCCACAACCCGGCAAAAAGGCGACGGGGCGATGTCACGGCAAGGGCTTTCGCGCCCTATGAAGGTGGTGTTGCTCATGGCGCGGCTGCTTGTACTTGCCGCCTCGGTATGGATGATTATATGGATAACGCGCGATACGATCGGGGGTGTCAACCTCATCGCGTCGCCGGAATATCTGCGTTTCCAGCTCTGGGTATGCGTATATTTCCTGGGGGTGAGCCTGCTTGAGTTCTATGCCGCCGGGCACGGCAACCGGTTGCGGTGGCTCGGGGGACATTGGTTTTTCGTGCTTGTGAGCATACCGTGGCTTAATCTGGTGAGCATTGCAGGGATACATCTGTCGCCTTCGATGGCATACGTGATCAGGTTCATCCCGATGGTGCGCGCCGGGTATGTGCTGGCGCTGATAACGGGCGTGCTGTCGGCCAACAAGGCGGTGTCGCTGATGATGGTCTACGCCATGTGGGTGGCGGCGTCGGTGTACTTCGCCTCGCTGGTGTTCTTTGTCGAGGAGCACCCGATCAACCCGCAGGTCGACACCTGGTGGACGGCCCTGTGGTGGACTTCGCTGTGCCTGACCACCGTCGGGCCCCCAATCGAGGCGCTGACCGCCACCGGGCGCGTGCTTGCGGTGGTGGTGGCCTGCGAGGGACTGATACTTCTGCCGGTGTTCACTGTCTATGTGGCCAACATATTTACGTCGCGCAGTCATGTGGGTATCGTCGATTTCGATGTGGCTGCGGCCGGCAAAAAGACCTCTGACGCGACGGACAGGAATCAGGATTCTGCCTCGCCGTCCGCAGATAAATAATACCGAGCCGACATACACCTGAACCGGATTTGCCCGTACCGGCATAAAATTGTAAATTTGGCATTATGTCAAAGACCGCGTTAAAAAAAGAGCTGCAGACAATGACCCAGGAGCAACTGGTGCAGACAATCCTCGACGCCTATTCGGCGCGCGCCGAGATCAAGGAGTATTTCGAATTCTTTCTGAATCCGGACGCCGAGGCTCTGTTCGAGAAATTCCGGACTGCCGCCGTGCGCGAGCTTGACCGCGTGAAACGCGGAGTCTATTCAAAGGCCCGCATCTCGGTGTTGCGCAAACATATAAAGCTGTTCGACAGTTTTCAGCCCGGTGCGGAATGGTCGGTGCGGTTCAGGCTGTTTATCGTGGCGTACGCCGTGACAGGTCAGCCCGGCGTGATTTTCCCTCTCACGCTGATGCAGGGTATCGCCGACATAATGTGCCGCGCCCTCAGTCTGGCCGACACTACTGAACACACCGACACGGCCATGGGCGAGGTGCAACGCATCATCGCCGATGAAACCGGTGGCTCGCGCTATTTCCGTCGCCTCCTCGGCGAGGCTCTGGAGGATTATCTTGCCGGCCGCACTCCGGCCCTCCTTCGGCCGTGATGCCATTTAGGTGTCCTATTGATGTCCTATTAATGCCGTGCTGACGCCATGCTTATGGTGTGCTGATGCCCGATTGATGCTATATTGATGCCCAGGGATGCTATGTTAATGTCGTGAGGATGCCATGATTATGTTTTGTTGATGCCCATGGTTGCTATGTTAATGTCCACGGAGGCCAATGTTTATGTCGAGATGCAGTTATCTTAGGTGACACGTACTCATCCTCCAAAAATAAGCTGTTGTCTGATTCGGTTGGTTATCATGTGTTTATAAATTATAGGGTAAAATATTTAGATATTGCTGTTAAATTTTGTTCAGAAAATTTTGCAGTCTCGAAAAAAGTCCCTACCTTTGCATCGCTTTTGAGAGGAACACCTCCCTCGGCACCCCCAAGGTCGCCCACAGAGGTCAACGCTGAAAGCACTTGATTCGCTAGCTCAGCTGGTAGAGCACAACACTTTTAATGTTGGGGTCCTGGG
>CALJBF010000280.1 GCA_938027385.1 uncultured Porphyromonadaceae bacterium
CGAGCTCGGCCGATAACCAAACCGGCCCGCATTTTCCCTCGCCCGCTACTGTGCCGGTAGCCTTACGATACGTATCCCATCGGTGCGGTTGCGTCGCAGATAGTCGGCAAGCGAAAGCTCGTCAATCACCACCTTACCGGCCTTTGACGAGGCGTGCAGCAGCCGCACTGTGTCACCGTCAACCACGGCTATCCCCACATGGGTGGCGTCCAGACCTTCGGCCGCGCTCGTGAACACTATTATGTCGCCATCTCTTACCATCGACAGCAGGTCTTTGTTTTTCAGCGAGTTTCCTTTCAGATAAGGGTAGCGGAAATTACTGAAACCGCTTTCTACTCTTTTCATGCCCGCGAAGTTGGCCGAATCTGCCAGCGCCGGGTACTGGTCGCGGTGCCGCGTCATGTAGTCGAGGGTCTTGATGCGGTGATGTGCGCCCGGCATGTCGCCGGTGACTTCGCGCAGGTTGCCGCGCGATACGTTGTCGAGAATCCAGGCACTCATATAGTGCAGGCGCGAGGGGTAGCCGTCCGCCCGGCCGTTGCGGTATCTCACCCCTTCAAGGTTATAGAGGAAATCCTGCCACGACTGGCGGTGTTCGCGCGCCGTCAGCGCCAGCGCCGTCACGGTCTCTACGAATGTAGTGCAGTCCATTCCGTCGAGATTCACCCGCAGGCGTTCCTGGCCGTCGCTTTCGAGGGTGTTCGCCTCATAGGGGGTGTCGATGAAACGGCGTCCGATGCGCGACATTGACCCGGGTCGGGAGTCTGACGCCTCATCTACCAGAATGCGGGTTATTTTTGTGGTGTCGGCACTCTCGTTGTGCCATGCAACGTCGGTCTGGGCGGCTGCCGACCCTGTTATCCCAAGTGAGGCTGCCGCTATTATATATAATAAGTGGTTTCTGAAAATGTGAAAAAAATTTCCGGTCATGGATTCGTCAGGTTTTTTCATCACAAAAATAGCCATTTTTATGGGGGTGGCCAAATTGTTGTCATGTTCAGCTACGCGATTCGGCCTATAAAACCAGAATTGTCGCAAAAATTCAAAGTGCTTGTAAGACCGTTTTCGATGCTGTTTCTTGAACATGTCGCATTCCGTGATTAAAAACCATGCTTTACGGCATAATTTTAACATTTGTTGATTTAATTGTGCGACAGGTGGTTGGGCGTGGTGCGGTGAAAAAGTGCCATGGCGGCAACAAAAAATGTG
>CALJBF010000281.1 GCA_938027385.1 uncultured Porphyromonadaceae bacterium
ACGACCCCGAGATTACAAATCACGTGCTCTGGCCAACTGAGCTAAAGAGGCAGGTTTCAACGGTCTAAGCAATCGGGAGGTTTCCGGCTCTGCTGAACTCACCGCCTTGGCAGCTTGTTTAGCTTTGATGGCCCCGGGTTGTTTCCCTTTTGCGGTTGCAAAGTTACGCACTATTTTTGAATCTCCAAAAATATTCGCGGAAAAATTTCGCAAAAAATAGCGGCAAAATGTGTCGGCAATGCTTAACCTGTTGAAATTCTGAGAGGTCTGAATGTAACTTTTTCTGCAGGTCCGGCATCGTTGACGTAAGGCTTTGCACACGGTGCACCGCGCGCATAGAAATAATTGGCCGACGAGGGCTGGAATTTGAGGATTTTGGCTACATTTGCAATATATATAAATATGAAACGATGAAAGAAGAGATCATCAAACGGCTCGATGCCTTCCGGGCCGAAATGCGGAAGGCCGGCATCGCCGCTGTCGTTATCCCGCAGACCGACGCCCACCTGGGCGAGTACATCGCCTCGCACTGGCAGGTGCGCCGCTGGCTGAGCGGTTTCACCGGGTCGGCCGGAACGCTTGTGGTCACGCTCAACGAGGCGTTGCTCTGGACCGACTCGCGTTATTTCATCCAGGCTGCACTGCAGCTTGACGGCACCGGCATTAAGCTGATGAAAGAGGGGATTCCCGGCACGCCCACCATCACCCAGTGGCTCGTGACGAATCTCGTGAAAGGGCAGACGGTCGGTATCGACGGTTTCCTCTTCTCGGCTACCGAGGCCGACGCCATGGGTGCCGTACTTGCAAAGCATGACCTGAAACTCGACACGCATTTCGTGCCTATCGACACGATATGGACCGACCGCCCCGGCCTCCCGTCAGACCCTGTGTTCCTTCACGACGTGAAATATGCCGGCCGTGACGCCGCAGACAAGATGAAACAGGTGCTTGCCCAGACTCTCGAGCAGGGTGCCACCTCTATAATAATTACCGACCTGACCGACGTGGCCTGGACTCTGAACATCCGCTCGTCTGACGTGTCGTGCACGCCGGTGGCCACCTCGTTCCTCTATCTGGCCGAGACGGGTGGCGTGCTGTTCATCAACCCGGCCAAGATTGACGATGAGGTCAAGGCCTATCTCGCCGCAAACAAGGTGGAGGTTGCCCCTTATGAGTCGGTGGTCGGGTATCTCGAGAATCTTCCCGCCACGGCCACGGTGCTTGTAGAGCCTTCGCGCGTAGCCGCCCGTCTGCGTGACGCCCTGGGGGCGCGTGCCGTCAGCGGCGCGTCGCCCGTGGCCCTGCTGAAAGCTGTCAAGAACTCGGTGCAGATCCAGGGTATCCGCCGCGCCATGGAGAGCGACGGTGCCGCACTGGTGGGCGCGTTTATGGAGATAGAGCGCCGCAATGCCACCGGCGAGAGCCTTACCGAGCTTGACGTGGCCGACATCCTCACCGAATACCGGTCGAAACAGCCTGAGTATTTCGAGCCGTCGTTCGACACCATCGCCGGCTACGGCCCCCACGGCGCAATCGTGCACTATTCGGCCACTGAGGAATCGTCGGTGCGCGTCGAACCGCACGGACTGCTGCTCATCGACTCGGGCGCGCAATATAAATACGGCACCACCGACATTACACGCACCATCTGCATGGGCACTCCTACGGCCGACGAGCGCCACGACTTCACCCTGGTGATGAAAGGGCACATCGCGCTGGCCCAGGCCATCTATCCCGAAGGCACGCGCGGCGGTCAGCTCGACGCGCTCGCACGTCAGTTCCTCTGGAAAGAGGGGCTCAGCTACCTGCACGGCACCGGTCACGGCGTTGGTCATTTCCTGTCGGTACACGAGGGCCCGCAGAGCATCCGTCTGAACGACGTGCCCTACGCGCTCCAGCCGGGCATGATGACCTCAAACGAGCCGGGCCTCTACCGCGAGGGCGTGCATGGCATCCGTTGCGAGAACCTGGTGCTTACCGTGCCGGCGTTCACCACCGAGATGGGCAACTTCTTCAGGTTCGAGACCATGACGCTGTTCCCGTTCGACCTTAACCTGTTCGATACCGCCATCATGACCGATGCCGAAATCGACTGGGTGAACGGCTATCACCGCGAGGTGCGCTCGCGTCTGACCCCCCTGCTCACCCCCGAACAGGCCGCCTGGCTCGAAACAAAGACACAACCGCTCGTAAAATAATCTGAAAATGGCTCTGATACTCCCCCTTCGGGGCTTTACCCCCCAGATAGGCAAAGACTGTTTCCTGGCCGAGAACGCCACCGTGATAGGCGATGTTGTCATGGGCGACGAGTGCTCGGTGTGGTTCAACACCGTGCTGCGCGGCGACGTGAACTCAATCCGCATCGGCAACCGCGTGAACATCCAGGACGGCACCGTGCTGCACACGCTCTACCAGAAGTCGACCATCGAGATCGGCAACGATGTCTCGATAGGGCATAACGTCACCATCCACGGGGCGCATATTCATGATTACGCGCTTATAGGAATGGGTGCCGTGGTGATGGATGACGCCGAGGTGGGCGAGGGGGCCCTTGTGGCCGCCGGTGCCGTGGTGCTGTCGAAGACCAAAATCGGCCCCCACGAGATGTGGGCAGGCGCTCCCGCCAAGTTCATCAAGATGATGGAGCCCGAGAAGTCGAAAGAGCTCAACGAGAAGATAGCCCACAATTATCTGTTCTATTCCAAGTGGTATACTGACCCTGAGAGCGCAAGCTGAGGGGCCGGAGCGCCGGGTGTGTGACGTATGTGGCGTATGTAACTTATGTAACTTATGTGACGTATGTGGCTGACGGAACCGGCCGGTATTCTCTTGACTTTTTAAACGCAATACTTTTTAAACCCGAAAAAACCGAGTTGGGCGGCCGCAAAGGGCGCCTGATTCGGTTTTTTCGTATCTTTGCGTGAAAAATTCTTCAAAGTGATGTCACAAAACGAGGGGTTGTGACGTCATATAACCGAGATGAGACAAAAAGAGTTTGAAGAACGGTTTCTATCGCAATGGCGCGTGATGTACGAACTGGCATCACGTATGCTTGACGCCTCTGAGGCTGAAGATGCCGTGCAGGACCTATTTGAGCGCTTTCTGAACAATCTCGATGATCTTGACGGCGTGGAGTCGCCGAAGGCGTTCTGCCTTACGGCCACACGCCGCATCTGTATTGACCGGCTGCGCAGCAGGGCGCGTCACCCGTCGGTGTCGCTCGATGCCGTGGCCGATCCGCCGGCCGACAGCGCCGACCGTCTGGAATCGCTGCAGCAGCAGTCGCACATCCTCAACGTGATAGAGACTCTGCCGGCCGGACAGCAGACGGTGATGAAACTCAGGGCGTTCGCCGGTATGGACAATGCCGAGATTGCCCGTGAGACGGGATTTACGAACGAGACGGTGCGCCAGCAGCTGAGCCGGGCACGCCGCACATTAAGAAACCTTCTGAAATGAGCAGCCACGACATAAATACACTCAGACATCTTCTCGACCTTTATTATAAAGGTGAGACGACTCCGGCACAGGAGGCCATCCTGGGCTCGATGTTGCGGTCACCCGTTGCCGCCGGCGATGAGTTTGCCGCCGACCGTGCGCTGTTCGCCGCCCTGTATGGCGACGGTGACGCCTTTGCCGCTCCTGACACCCGGAATGACGCCCCGGCCGCTCTCGGCCGTCGCCTTGAGGTGATGACGGCCCGCAGTTTCGCATCGCGGACCATAGGACGTGTGCCGCGTTTCGTGCGCTATATCACCTACGGCGCCATGGCCGCCTGCGTGGCCGCACTGCTGGTTGTGGTGGGTGGCAGCGGCGGTGCTGACCGGCAGCTCGCCTCGGCCGGCGGGGAAACAGACACACTCACCGTCACGGTCAATGCCGGCGACTGCGTGGAAATGACTGTAGACACTCTGATGGTCGACGAACCTGTTGAGCGTGCTATCGGGCAGGAGGAGGCTCCGGCACCGGCTCCATCCGCTCCGGCAAAGGTGAAGGCGCGCAAGAAGGTGATACGTCACGCCGTACCGCGCACCGAGACCCTGGCCTCGGCCGATGTCGACGACTCGACCCCCGGACTTACGCCTGAATCGGCCTCTGCTGTGGCCACGGCGGCCCTGCGCGCTCTGTCGCAGACGCTTGCCCTGTCACAGGCTCCTATCAGGGAAACCCAGAACTCGATCGATCAAGTCAACAATACCTTAAACAAAATCAACATCGAAATAAAATGAAAATCAAGGCTATAACTCTCATACTGGCGATTGCCTCGGTATTCTGCCAGTCATGCGCGGCCCAGAATCCGTTCAAGACATTGTCTGACATGAACGGGGTGGAGTCGGTATTCGTCGGCGGAGCCTTGCTCAAGATGGCCGGCAATATAAGTGTGGGGCACGGCATACCTGCCGGCAGCATCAAGTCGCTGAAATCGGTGGGCGTCTACAACATCACCGAACGCGGCGCCATGGAAGAGGCCCGGCGTCTGGTCTCGGACTATGTGGTGAAAAACAAGCTTGACACGCTGATGATGGCTACCGACTGGGGCGAAAGCACCATGATACTGGGGCGCGTGAACGGCGAGTTCATCGACAGCCCCCTGATTGTCACCGATGAGGGCGGTTTCGAGATGAATGTCATCCTTCTGCAGGGAAACATCAATGTGAACCAGCTCTCGGGCATCGCAGGCCTCCAGTCTGACGATGACGACGACTCAGACGACTGAGCATCCGGTTCCGGGAATGCTCTGCGGAGCGTTCAGGAACTGAGGGAAAGGTAAAAAGGCAGGCGCCGGCTCAAGAACCGGCGCCTGCCTTTTTGTGGGAGAGTGGCGGTTAGCGGACGGCAATCTTGCGGGTGACGGTGCCGCAGCGGGCCACGTAGATGCCGGGGGTGACGGGGCGCGAGGGGAGGAGGATGCCGTCGAGGGTATAGTAGGCCTCGGGGGAGAAGGTGGCGTCGGATTCCACGCCGGTGATGGCGTCGCCGGGCACATCCACCAGGCCGATAATCCGGTCAAGCTTGTCGAAACGGGCCGTGATGTACTCTTTCATGGCGTTTACCTCGGCCTCGAACGAGCCGAGCACTCGCGGATTCTGGTGCACGTACTCAGAGAGTATGGGCCAGCGCACGAAATTGAGCCGCTGTGACTCGCTGATCTCGTCGGCGTAGGTGTCGATCAGGCTGTTGAAATATTCGGCGTTGTAGTTGCCGTGCTTGCGCAGGCGCGACCAGATTTCAGAAAGCTGTGTGCGTGCGGTGGCATCGCTTTTTATGATGCGGTTGGCCAGGTCGTTCATGCGGCCTGCGGTAGAGCCTTTTGTGGCGTAGACGAAGTCGTTGAGCGAGTTCACGGGATAGGTGCGGTTGTCATTGTCGAAACCGAGGTCTATATCCCAGATGGGACCGAACACGAAACGGTCTGAGCCACGTTCCTTGCTCATGTAGGTGCTCCAGAAGGTGTCCGTGTTGCCGTCAAGCTCGCAGACTATGACGTAGCGCAGAAAGCTCTCAAGGTCGATATAGCGGCGGTACCCTTCGTCGGGATCGGCGAATTTCGATGACCAGAGGGCTTTCTCCATCTTCTGGAAATGATTCTTGATGT
>CALJBF010000282.1 GCA_938027385.1 uncultured Porphyromonadaceae bacterium
TTTTCATGTTCGTTTATCGGTTTTATTGGGGTGTGCCGCCGGGGCGGCACACCCTCTGATGAATCTGTTATTCTACGATTTTGTAGGTCACGGTGTTGTTGTTGGTGTCGACGGTGAGGTCAATCTCGCAGTCTTCGGCGATCTCGAAGGCCCAGTTGCCCTTGCCGGGAACGTAGGTGCCGGTGAAGAGACCGTTGTTGAACTCACAGGCCACATCGCCGTCGTTGGGGGCGATGCCGATCTGGTCGGGGTTGTCCCAGCCGTCACCCTCCTCAGAAAGCTTAAGGGCAAAACGGAAGTTCAGGTGACCTGCGGGGCAAGCGAACTTGCCTGTATAGATACCAGAGTCAGAGCTGTCGGCCAGACGATAGTTGGCGTAAGCGGCCTCATTGGCCATGCCGGGGCCAACCCAGCCCGAAAGCGAACCAACCAGGTAGATGTATTTGGTCACTACCACAGACGAGGCGCCGGCAGTGATGGTCATCGACATGTTGTTGGCGTCAGACATGTCTACGGTGATGGTATAAGTGCCTGCGGGGAGGTTGGGGAAGTTGTATGCACCCTTACCCTTTACCATGCCGAACGACGAGGTGCCGCCGGTGTATTCGGGATAATCGATGGGGTTGTCATCGGCCTGTGAGCCGTAGGAGTCGGCATCCCAGCCGGTGAGGGCGGTGTAGAAACGGAACATCGGAGCGGCGGGCAGATCGAATACGGCGCTGTAGACCTTCGAGCCGATGGCGTTCTTGGGCTCGAACAGGCGCCAGGGAGCGTAGTGCTCGGCGTTGTTCTCGGTCGGACCGGCCCAGCCCTCGGGTGAACCTACCAGGTAGATGTAGCCGGGAACAGGGATTGCGAAGTAGCCTTTCACCTTGTTGAGTTTCACGACATTCGAGTTGATTGCCGAGCCCTCTACGCCGCTGAGGCTTGCGGTGGCGCGGAAATAGACAACGCCGTCATAGTCGCCGGGATATGTCTCCTCAGAGTCGGCGCCGCGGAGCACGCAGAGACCTGTGGCCACCTCTTCCTGTTTCACGGTGAACACTGCCTTTGTGGCGGGGGTCACGGTGAGGTCATAGGCGCTCGCGAAGTCCTCGGTAAGCGACATCTGCATCGAGTAGGTTGTTACGGCGGCATAGCCGTAGTCGGGCTGCGAGCAGGCAAACTCGATCACGCCCTTGGGCTGGAGCACCACGTCGGTGTTCTCCATGGCCGGTGCGTTGAGCACGAACTTGGTCGGTGCCTGGTAGACGGGGTCGCGGTCTTCCTCGCACGAGGTGAAACCGACAACCGCGGCCAGACCCAGAGCCAGTGATATTATTGATTTTTTCATTTCAGTTTCTGTTTAAGCTGTTTTGAAATCGGCTTTGAGCGGTAAGATCAATAGCCGGGGTTCTGGGTGTAACCGTTGCGGGTGATGACCGACGAGGGGATGGGGTAGACAACGAAACGTGCGTCGTAGTCGATGCCCTGGCGGTTTGTGGTGCCCTTGTAGTTCCAGGTGTAGCCCGAAATCCAGCGGTTCTGGCGGATCAGGTCGGTGCGGCGGCTGCACTCCTGGTAGAGTTCGCGCTGACGCTCGTTGTAAAGCTCTGTCAGGTTGATGGTGGTGTAGGGGTCAAGGCCGGCGCGCTTGCGGATGTAGTTCACGTAAGTGAGAGCCTTGGCGGCATCGCCACCGCCGTTGAGGGCGGCCTCGGCAGCAGAGAGGTAGATCTCGGCCAGACGGATCATGCCGTAGTCGGCAGCGGCGTACGTACCGAAGTTCTCGATGGGGGGCGACATGGTCACGTCAACATTGTTGTTGTCGTCGATGTACCAGTTGGTGTACTTGATGGCGGGGAAACCGTTCGAGCCGTAGCCGTCCTGGCTCATCTCGCCGCCTTCGAGCTGGAAACCGTCTTTGGCGGTCTTCCAGAACTTGGTGCGCTTGTCGGGCGATACGCTGTATGTGGCGTCGCTCCAGTCGAAGTTGTAGATCATCTGGGGACGTGCGGCCGCACACTTCCAGCCCTGCTGGGTGTTGTAGTCGGCCTTAGAGATCTTCCATTTATCGTCGGCGGTCGACTCGGCGGCCTGGGCGTGCAGCATCACTGCGGCGCCTGCGTATGACTCAAGGCCCTGGCCGCCGTTTACAGCGGCGATCTGCGAGATGATCGGCCAGATGATCTCGCCGGTGTGGTCCTTGGTGTTGATGAAGTCACGGTTGTTGGCGCCGAAGAGCTGGTGGTAGCCCTTTGCAAGACCGGTGCCGTCCATGCCACCCTTGCCTACGCGGGCAATGACGGCCTCGGCGTGGTTGTAGCAGTCGGCCCAGCGGGGCGTGCCGGTCCATACCTCGGCGTTGAGGTAGAATTTCACCAGAAGAGACTCGGCCACGTCAAGACCCACGTAACCGTAGGCGGGACGGTTGTCGGGTTCGTTCTCCTTGTACCAGGCAACGACCTCCTCGAGTTCGGCGGTGATGTTGTCGAACACAGCCTTACGCCCCTCCTTGAAGTTCGAGCTGAGCTGTGCGGGCACCTCGCCGGCCTTTACCTCGGGGCCAGCCCAGGGCACATTGCCGAACAGGTCGATCAGATAGAAGTACGATGCGGCGCGCAGGATGTGGCACTGGCGTGTGAAACGGTCGAACTTGGCCTGCTGGTCGGCGGTGAGTTCGCCGAACTTGGTCTGCATGAAGTCGTTGCAGATACAGATGTTGGTCATCAGGCGGTAGTATGCGCCCTCGATACAGGTGTTGGCGGGGTTCTGGCCCGATGTTCCGTACTGGAACTCGTGGTCGATGGCGTCACCCACGGGGAGCCAGCACGACTCGTCGGTGGGGATTTCCTCAAGGTTGTAGATGGCGCGCTGGAAGGTCGACATACCGCCGTCCATCGAGGTGAGGGTGTTGCCGCCGTTGGCGCCGTAGGTGGAATACTGCAGGTAAACGTCGCCCATGACGCGGTCCATATAGGCGTCGGGGTCGCTGGGGAACATGCCGGGACCTGCGAGCGAGGGGTCGTTGGGATCGACATTCAGGTCATCCACGCACGAGCTCGCGCCGAGCATCACTGCGGCAGCACCCAGGGCTATGATATATTTGTTGAGTTTCATTTCAGTCGGTTTTGGATAGGATTAGAATGTTGCGATCAGACCCAGCGTGAACGATACCGGACGCGGGTAGATGTTGTTGTCGATGCCCGAGAACACCTCAGGGTCGAGACCTTTGTATTTGGTGATCACGAACGGGTTCTGGCATGCGCCGTAGAGACGCAGACGCAGGGCGTTGTTGAGCAGGTTGTCCCAGGTGTAGCCCACGGTGATGTTGTCGCAGCGGATGAACGAGGCGTTCTGCACGAAGTAGTCAGAGAGGGCGTAGGCCTGCTCGGCGTTGTTGAAGTAGAAGTCGTTCTTGATCACGTTGTTGAGGCCGTAGCGGTCAACTGTGGCGATGTTGCAGCGGTCACGCTCCATCTGGTTGAACACCCAGTTGCCGACAGAGGCGCGGAGCACGATGCCGAAGTCCCAGTTCTTCCAGTTGACGTTGTTCTGCCAGTTGAAGGTCACCTTGGGTTCGGGCGAGTGGAAGTTGATCAGGTCGGCGTCGGTAATCTGGCCGTCGCCGTTCTGGTCTACGTACTGGCCGAGCACAGGCTTGCCGTCGTTGTCATATACCTGCTGGTAAACGCGGTAGGTGTTGGCAGCCTCGCCCTGGATGAACCACTCGAGGTTACCGCCGTAGCTGAGGCCGCGGTCGGGGTTGGGCTGCATCGAGCCTTCGCCCGAGAGTTCGGTGATCTTGTTGCGGTTCCAGGCGATGTTGAGGTTCGATGTCCACACCAGGTTGTCGGTAACGACAGGCTTGGTGCCGATGTTCACCTCAAGACCGTAGTTGCGCAGTGTGCCGATGTTGGTGGTAAGGTAGTCAGAGGTGTTGAGGCCTTTCACGGGACCGCGGGCAAGCAGGTCGGTGGTGTTGCGCAGATACCAGTCGATGTTGGCCGTGATGCGGTTGTTAAGGAACGAGAAGTCCATGCCGACGTTCCATGTTGTGGTGGTCTCCCACTTCAGGTTGGCGTCGTAAGCCTTGGGGTAGAGGGGGTTGATCCAGTTTCCGTTCTCGTCGACATACTGGAAACCTGCGCTCTCAGAGCTGGTGTAGAGCGGGAGGTAGGGCCAGTAGTTGCCGCCGATGTCCTGCTGGCCGGTCTGGCCCCAGCCGAGGCGGAGTTTCCACTCGTTGAGCACGTCAGAGTCGCGCAGGCCCGGGAGGTTGTTGATCTTCCAGCCGAGAGCCAGCGAGGGGAACAGAGCCCAGCGGTTGTCTTTCGAGAAACGCGACACACCGTCGTCACGCAGGGTGAAGGTGAGCATGTAGGTGTCGTCGAACATGTAGTTCAGACGGCCGTAGAACGAAATCAGCGAATACTGCGGGCCGTGTGCGCTACCCCAGGGCATGTTCACGGCGTTACCGGCGAGTTCGCCGATGGCGTTGGTCTGCGAGGGGTTGACGGTGTAGACGCCGGTAGCGTCATCGTATGTGAACTGGTCGTAACCGATCGAAGCCACACGTGTGCTTGAACGGCCGTAGTACGAGAAACGCTGCCAGTCGTAACCGGCCATTACATCGAGGTTCGACTTGATGGCGGTGAACACCTACTTGTAGATTGCGTAGAACGAGAGCATGGTGTTGCGCTGAACCTCATACCAGTGGTAGAGTGTCTCGGCGCCGAGGGCGTTGTTGCCGGGCAGACGGGTGTCGAGCCACGACTGAACCGAGTTCTGAGCGGTGCGGCTGTACTGGTAGTTACGCGATACCTGATAACCGAGGTTCAGGTTGAGGTGGAGTTCGGGGAGGAAGTGCAGGGCGTAGTCGAGCTGCAGGTTACCGGTCGACGAGAACGACTTGTGCTGGTTGTTCTTGTCGTCGAGCAGCGACACGGGGTTCTGGATGGCGTCGCGGTTGAGCGAGCCGCCGGGGGCGAACTGGTACCAGCCGTTGAAGATCGAGGGCATGGCCTTGCCTGTGCCGTCGACAGTGGTGTAGTTGGCCTTTACGGGCTTGGTGGGGTCGGCCGAGAGGGCGTTGCCGAGAGCCGAGAGGTCAGCCTCGCGGGTCTTCACGTATGTGCCCTGCACGTTTGCCTGAACCGACAGATGGTCGTCGAAGAATTTCGGGGTGAGGTTGAAACCGGCGGTCACGCGCTGCATGCCCGAGGTCTTCACGATACCTTTGTTATTGGTGTAGCCCACGTTGACGCGGTAAGGGAGGAAACCTGCCACGCCGCCTACAGAGAGGTTATAGTCCTGCGACACGGTGGTGCGCAGAACCTCTTTCTGCCAGTCGGTATCGTACATCTTGCCGTTGTAGCCGAGCTGTGCGATGGCCGATTCGGTGCCCACGCGGTTGGTAACGAAGTCGGTGAACTCTGCGGCGTTCATCACGTCGAAAGTCTTGCGGGCGGTGTTCACGGTCATGTTGGCCGAGAAGTTAACCTGGGGCTTGCCGCCGCGGCCTTTCTTGGTGGTGATGATGATGACGCCGTTAGATGCGCGCGAACCGTAGATGGCGGTTGCCGAGGCATCCTTGAGCACGGTCATCGACTCGATGTTCTGCGGGTTGATCATTGTCATGGCCGATACGCCGCCGCCGTTCGACTGGTTCGACTGGGGCACGCCGTCGATGACGATAAGGGGGTCGTTCGATGCCGAGAGCGACGAGCCGCCACGGATACGGATCGAAGCGCCGCCGGTGGGGTTACCGCCGTCGGTTGTAACGACCACGCCGGGCGATGCGCCCACCAGGAGGTCCTGGGTCGAGACGGCGATGCCGGCCTCGATTTCATCGGGCTTGATTACGGCCACAGAACCGGTGGCGTCAGATTTCTTGACGGCACCGTAACCGATGGCCACCACCTCGTTCAGGGCGATAGCGCCCGACTCGAGCTGGATGTTGATGATCGTGCGGTCGTTTACGGCCACACGTTTGGTGTCATACCCCACGTATGATACCACGAGAGTTGCATTGGGGGCACAGTTGATGGTGTACTCGCCATCGATGTTGGTGGCGGTGCCGGTGGTTGTACCCTCCACCAGGATGCTTGCACCGATCAGCGGCTCATTGTCGGGATCGGACACAACACCACTGACGGTGATGGACTGGGCCGACGCGCCGAGGGCGCACAGCAGACCCACCACGAGAAATAGGAATTTCCTTGCTATTCCTGTCTGTGAATGTCTCATGTAAGATAAATTGAAATTAATGGATTTTTCATGATAATATATATCATATCAGGCAAATCTGTACGAAAGCGGATTCATGGCTGATTGCGGGATTATCCAGACCGGTACGGGGCATGCGGCTCTAAAGGGGGAACCGCCCCATGCAGTAATTCATGGCTAATCTTAATTAGATGAGATTAATATTGCCGCCATGCGGCAATATTACATGCGCCCCGGGGCGCGTGCTCTACACAATTTCACTTTAGAATCAGCGGCAAATTTAATGTTTATTGTTTAAAACGGAAACGCCCGCCCCCTCCACACCCCATATTTTAATCTTTTTTTAACATATATTCACAGAGCGGGCGCCCCCTACCCACGCCGTTTCACATTTCACCGGGCATGGGGGCACCCCCGGTGTTTCAGTTAGGCGCCTTGTTGCAGTTATCGGGCCCTTGCTACAGTTATCGGCCCAGCTGGGCCGATAACCCGACAGGCATTGCAATACAGGCCGGGCAAACCGGGGGGGGCGCCCCCAGTGCCACAAAAAAAAATAAGGCGCCGGAAAAATA
>CALJBF010000283.1 GCA_938027385.1 uncultured Porphyromonadaceae bacterium
TGCCCTGGAAAGGCTACAACTACGAGGACGCCATCGTGCTCAACGAGCGCATGGTAAAGGAGGATATCCTCACCTCGGTACACGTCGACGAGTACGCACTTGAGGTACGCGAGACAAAACGAGGCATGGAGGAACTCACCTCAGACATCCCCAACGTATCTGAGGATGCCACCAAAGACCTCGACGAGCGCGGCATCATCCGCATCGGCGCACACGTCGTGCCCGGCGACATCATGATCGGTAAGATCACCCCCAAGGGCGAGTCTGACCCCACCCCCGAGGAGAAACTGCTCCGCGCCATCTTCGGCGACAAGGCAGGCGATGTGAAAGACGCCTCGCTCAAGGCATCTCCCTCGCTGAAGGGCGTGGTAATCGGCACCAACCTCTTCTCGCGCGCCACCAAGACCGGCAAGCGCAACAAGGCCACACAGGCCCTGCTGCCCAAGCTCGACGAGGAGTATGAAGAGCGTCTCAACGCCCTGAAAGACCTGCTCGTGAGCAAGCTCATGACACTGACCAAAGACCTCGAGTCGGCCGGCGTCAAGGACTTCCTCGGCACCGAGATCATCGCCAAGGGCTCGGCCTTCAACGCCGCCGTGCTCAAGGATATCGACTACGATACCATCAACCTCTCGAAGTGGACCGCCGACGCCCACAAGAACGACCTTATCCGCCAGACCATCGTCAACTACCTGCGCAAGTCGAAGGAGATCGACGCCGAACTCCGCCGCAAGAAGTTCGACATCTCGATCGGCGACGAACTCCCCTCGGGCATCATGCAGATCGCCAAGGTCTACATCGCCAAGAAACGTAAGATTGGCGTGGGCGACAAGATGGCCGGCCGTCACGGTAACAAGGGTATCGTGTCGCGCGTGGTGCGCCAGGAGGACATGCCCTTCCTCGCCGACGGTACACCGGTCGACATCTGTCTGAACCCCCTGGGTGTGCCTTCGCGTATGAACCTGGGCCAGATTTTCGAGACCGTACTGGGCTGGGCAGGCCGCGAGCTGGGCGAGAAGTTCTCGACCCCGATTTTCGACGGCGCCACACTCGACGACCTCAACAACTGGACCGACAAGGCCGGCGTGCCCCGCTATGGCAAGACATACCTCTACGACGGCGGCACCGGCGAGCGTTTCGACCAGCCTGCCACCGTGGGCGTGATCTACATGCTGAAACTCGGCCACATGGTAGAGGACAAGATGCACGCGCGTTCAATCGGCCCGTACTCACTGATCACCCAGCAGCCCCTCGGCGGTAAAGCCCAGTTCGGCGGCCAGCGTTTCGGTGAGATGGAGGTCTGGGCACTCGAAGCCTTCGGCGCGTCGCACGTGCTCCAGGAGATTCTTACCATCAAGTCTGACGATGTCACCGGCCGCTCGAAAGCCTACGAGGCTATCGTCAAAGGCGAGCCGATGCCTACACCGGGCATCCCCGAGTCGCTCAACGTGCTGCTGCACGAGCTGCAGGGTCTCGGACTCTCTATCAACCTCGAACAATAACCTTGCAGAGCTGTGATAGCGCCCCTTCCGGGTCGTCGCCGCGGGGATTCTGACTCGGTCACGTACCGGCGTACGCTCCCTCGTCATCACCCCGCGGCTCCTACCGGCAGGACCACTCTGACAGCTCCGCGCCATCCGGCTTGCAATTCCGCCCCGCCGGGCAATAAAACGCAGATTTCCACGTTTATATATATCCGGCAGGCGAAAGCGCGGAAACGCCGGAGAAAACAAGGTTATTTCCTGAATCTTCTCTCATTAATTACAGCAAACAGCAACATCAAGATATGGCTTTCAGAAAAGAAACAAAAGCTAAAACCGGTTTCTCCAAAATCACCATCGGACTCTCGTCGCCCGAGGAGATTCTCGAGAAATCATCAGGCGAGGTGCTCAAACCCGAAACCATCAACTACCGCACATACAAGCCCGAGCGCGACGGTCTGTTCTGCGAACGCATCTTCGGTCCCGTAAAGGACTACGAGTGCCACTGCGGAAAATACAAGCGCATCCGCTACAAAGGCATCGTCTGCGACCGCTGCGGTGTGGAGGTCACCGAAAAGAAAGTACGCCGCGAACGCATGGGCCACATCAAGCTCGTGGTACCCGTGGCACACATCTGGTACTTCCGCTCGCTCC
>CALJBF010000284.1 GCA_938027385.1 uncultured Porphyromonadaceae bacterium
CGCGGTGAATCATCACCGGACGGTGTTTCTGGTTGTCGGCACCGGTGTATTCAAGCTGGAAACGCTCGGGCAGGTTATAGTCTACCTGGATGGTGCCCAGCTGCCAGCGGCGGCCGATGGCGTCCTTGACCATGAAGTCGAGCTTGGGGCCGTAGAACGCTGCCTCGCCGAGTTCCTTGCGGGCTTTCAGGCCCTTCTCCTCGCACGCCTCGATAATGGCGTTCTCGGCAAGGTGCCAGTTCTCGTCAGAACCGATGTATTTCTCTTTGTTCTTGGGGTCGCGGAGCGAGATCTGTGCCTCGTAGTTCTCGAACTTCAGGGCGCCGAAGATGTAGAGGATGATGTCCATCACCTTCAGGAACTCGTCCTTGATCTGGTCGGGGGCGCAATAGATATGCGCGTCGTCCTGCGTGAATCCGCGCACACGGGTCAGACCGTGGAGCTCACCGGTCTGCTCGTAGCGGTAGACGGTGCCGAACTCGGCCAGACGCAGCGGCAGCTCGCGATACGAGCGGGGCTGACAGCGGAAAATCTCGCAGTGGTGGGGGCAGTTCATGGGTTTGAGCATGTACTCCTCGCCCTCCTGCGGGGTATGAATCGGCTGGAACGAGTCTTTGCCGTACTTGGCATAGTGGCCCGAGGTCACATAGAGGTTCTTGTTGCCGATATGCGGGGTGATTACCTGCTGGTAACCGTATTTCTTCTGGATTTTGCGGAGGAACTGCTCGAGGCGGTCGCGCAGGGCTGCGCCCTTGGGGAGCCACAGGGGCAGGCCGGCGCCCACGTTGCTTGAGAAGGCGAAGAGCTCCATCTCCTTGCCGAGCTTGCGGTGGTCGCGTTTCTTTGCCTCTTCAAGCAGGGCCAGATACTCGTCGAGCATCTTCTTCTTGGGGAAGGTGATGCCGTAGACGCGCACCAGCTGATTGCGTTTCTCGTCGCCGCGCCAGTATGCGCCGGCAAGACTCATCACCTTGGCGGCCTTGATCACGCCGGTCGAGGGGAGATGCGGGCCACGGCAGAGGTCGGTGAACGCACCCTGGGTGTATGTAGTGATGTGGCCGTCCTCGAGTTCCGAGATCAGCTCGCATTTGTATTCCTCGTTGCGGTCGCCGAACATCTTCAAGGCGTCGGCTTTCGAAATGTCGGCGCGCACGATCTGCTCGTCGCGGCGTGCCAGCTCGATCATCTTAGCCTCGATGGCGGGAAAATCGGCGGCGGTTATGCTGTGCCCGTTAGGGTCGATGTCGTAGTAGAATCCGTTTTCGATGGCCGGGCCGATGCCGAACTTCACGCCGGGGAAAAGCTCCTGAAGAGCCTCGGCCAGCAGGTGTGCCGACGAGTGCCAGAAGGCGTGCTTGCCCTCGGGGTCGTCCCATTTGAAAAGCTGGAGTGTGGCATCTTCGCTGATGGGGCGCGAGAGATCCCACTCCTGTTCGTTTACAGACGCGGCCAGAACCTCGCGCGCGAGTTGCGGCGAGAGGCTTTTTGCAATCTCGAGGGGGGTCACGCCCGCCTCAAACTGTTTCACCGACTTGTCGGGGAAAGTGATATTAATCATTGTAAGTTATTGTTTTTCAATCAATTGTCGCCAACAACGCGACAACCACACAACTTTACTAAGCGCGGCCATGACGACCCCGCGACCTCCGCTAACGCGAAAATCGCCACAAAGTTAGTGATTTATCCTGAATTAACCGCGCTCAACGCGCCCAAAAATTTCAATCTGTCAGTCTACCTGCGACAGATTGTGGCCCATGCGGTGCTTTTTTGTCGACAGATAGAAACGGTCGGTCTCATTGGGGGCAATCTCGATGGGCACATTCTCCACAACCTCAAGGCCGTAGCCCTCCAGGCCGATGCGTTTCACGGGGTTGTTGGTCATCAGGCGCATTTTGTGTATGCCGAGCTGACGCAGTATCTGCGCCCCCACACCATAGTCGCGCTCGTCGGCCTTATGGCCCAGATGCAGGTTGGCTTCCACAGTGTCCATCCCCTCTTCCTGGAGCTTGTAGGCGCGGATCTTGTCCATCAGGCCGATGCCGCGTCCCTCCTGAAGGAGATATATCACGGCACCCCTCCCCTCTTTCTCGATCATCCGCAGGGCCTGGTGCAGCTGTTCGCCGCAGTCGCAGCGCATCGAACCGAAGATGTCGCCCGTGGCGCACGACGAGTGTACGCGCACAAGCACCGGTTCATCGCCCGACACATCACCCTTTATGATGGCGATGTGCTCAAGGCCGTTGCTCTTCTGGCGGAACGGGATGAGGCGGAAATCGCCGTAGGCCGTGGGCAGATGCACCTCGACCCCCTTTTCGACCAGCGACTCCTTTTCGAGGCGGTAAGCAATAAGGTCACGGATCGATATGAGTTTCAGCCCCCATTCATCGGCACGCTTGCGCAGTTCAGGCAGGCGGGCCATGGAACCGTCGTCGCTCATGATCTCCATCAGCGCGGCGGCCGGACGCAGACCGGCCAGACGTGCCAGATCTACAGCGGCCTCGGTGTGCCCCGAACGGCGCAGCACACCCTGATCCTGCGCGTAGAGCGGGTTGATATGGCCGGGACGGCCGAACGTGGCCGGAGTCGACGCGGGATCGGCAAGCGCGCGTATGGTCTCGCAGCGGTCATGGATAGACACGCCGGTCGAGCACCCTTCGAGCTTGTCGACCGTGACGGTGAACGGCGTGCCGAGCACCGACGTGTTGTCGGTTACCTGCGGCTCAAGGCCCAGCTCGCGGCACCGCGCCATCGACAGCGGGGCGCACAGCACCCCGCGGGCGTTCTTGAGCATGAAATTCACCTGTTCGGGGGTGATTTTCTCGGCGGCCACGATGAGGTCGCCCTCGTTCTCGCGGTCTTCGTCATCAACTACAACAAGCATCTTGCCGTTGCGGAAATCTTCAATGGCCTCTTCGATGGAGTCAAGCTTTATCATTTTGCGGTTGCTGTTTTTGGATTGAGAAGTTCATGTTTTATGGCGTCGGCGGTTTCGGCTGTCTCGGCGGCGTTACGCGACGTCACCTGGAACGGCAGCCGGTTCACGAGTGCTATGACACGTGCCGAACGCGAGT
>CALJBF010000285.1 GCA_938027385.1 uncultured Porphyromonadaceae bacterium
GAAGGTGCTGTCGAACTTCCGCATCTATTTCCGTGCGACCAACCTGCTCACGTTCTCTGACTTCAAGCTCTGGGATCCCGAGCTTGTGGGCGAAGGATACAAGACATATCCGCTGTCGCGCATCATGTCGGTCGGCATCGATTTCACGATTAACTAACCAGTCATTATACCGTCATGAAAAATATATTAAAGAAAATATCAGCAGGCTGTGTCGCAGTGTTGGCTGTTGCGCTCACCGGGTGCAGCTATCTCGACCAGGAGCCTGACGATATGCTTACTGAGGAGATGGCGTTCAACGACGTCAACCGTGTAAACGGGTGGCTTGCCAACATCTACTCTTATCTGCCCGACCCTGTGTATGAGTGGGGGCAGGCCTACGGCTACAACACCCTGGTCGACGATGTGCAGATTCCGCTCATGTGGTCCAATTTCGGGTGGTGGTCAGCCGCGGCCAACCAGGGCACCTGGTCAGCCAACAACAACTATAAAGACCGCTGGAACGAGGCTTACACCTGCGTGCGGAAGGTCAACAAGTTCATCGAGGACGTGCATCCGCTCCCCACTCAGAATCTTTCGCAGGAGGCTGTCGACTACATGATCCTGCAGGCCCGTTTCATGAAGGCCTACATGTATGCCGAGTTGCTCAAGCTCTACGGGCCCTTCCCCCTGGTGCTTGACAAGTTCAGCGCCAATACCTCTGCATCCGAGCTTTTCATGGCACGCACGCCGCTGGAAGAGATTGTCGACTGGCTCGACAAGGAGTTCTATGACCTCTCGAAGGAACTGCCCACGCATGTGGCCAACGGCGCCACGGATTTCGGCCGTTTCACCAAAGGATGCGCCCTGGCATGCCGTGCCGAGGTGCTGATGTTCGCCGCCAGTCCGCTGTTCAACGGAAACAGCATGTATGCCGGCGTGCGGAATCCCGACGGCACAGCGTTGTTCCCCGCGGCCTACGACAAAGAGAAATGGAAACGTGCGGCTGATGCCGTGCGCGACCTGCTCGACCTCGCCGAGTCCGGTGTCTATGACCTTTACAGGGAATATACCGACGGCAAACTCGACCCGTTCCTTTCGTTGCAGAACATGTTCCTGGCCACTGGCGACTCAAATCCGGAGCTGATCATGATCAACAACAACTCGAACTATGGTGAGCATGACCAGAACAAGATGCCCCGTGGCTCTGCGGGAAACGGCGCATACAGTGCCACCCAGAATCTCGTCGACGCGTATTTCACACGCAACGGGTTGCCCATCGACAAGGACCCCGAGTATTCGGAAGACGGTGTGGCCACCGACGACATCTACTACCAGACAGCGTGGAACTGGTCTAACCGCGACCGTGTGCCGGGGCTCATTACCCCTGCCGGAACTCCGAAGGCCTTCTGTAACCGCGAACCCAGGTTCTATGTGTCAATCATCTGGAACGGCGAATATTATCCCAACAGCGACCGTAACGTCGACTTCTGCTACGGCGGCCAGGACGGCGGCCCGAGCTACGACTCGCCCCAGTGCGGCTACCTGTTGCGCAAGCGTGCCCACCCCGAGAGCAAGAAGAATCCCGACAATTATCCCTACCGCCACGGCATAATCTTCCGACTGGGCGAGTTCTACCTCAGCTATGCCGAGGCGCTCAACGAGTATTACGGCACAGCACGGCAGTCTGAGGCGCTGAAATATCTGAACCTGATCCGTGAGCGCGCCGGCATACCCCGATATGAAGGTTCGTATTCGCAGGATGAAATGCGAGAGATGATACGCCGCGAGCGCCGCGTCGAACTTGCCGACGAAGGCAAGCGCTACCACGACCTGCGCCGCTGGCTCACTATGAAACAAGTGCTTTCCGAGCCTATAATGGGATGCAACACGCAGGGCACCAACCTGCAGGATTTCTTCCAGCGCAAGGTGTTTATGTACCGCACATTCAAGGATCAGCACTATCTCTGGCCTATCTATCAGGACTATCTGGACCGTAACCCCAACCTGGTGCAGAACTACGGGTATTGATCTTTCCCGCAGATCTGTCATCGTGACCGCATGACCTTCTCGTTCTCTTCTCTCTTCTTCTTTTACTGTCCCACTTTTCAGGGATGCCGCCGCTCTTCCCGGAGGCTGGCCTCGAGGCATCACGAAAGATTCTTCCAAATAACAATCATGCACAGGATTCTCAAATTCTTAATGTCTTTATCTCTGTTCCTGCCCGCGTTCGGCAATGCCGGTGTCGTGTATAGGGACGCGAACGTCAGGATTTCGGTGATTTCCGAAGGCGCGGTAAGACTTGAATACGCTCCCGACGGTAATTTCATTGACGCCCCGACGCTGCTGGCCGTCGAGCGCGACTATTCCGACATCCAGGGCCGTACACAGGAACGCGGCGGCTTTTTCATCCTGACCACCCGCGACATGGAGCTCAGGTATCGAAAAAACAGCGGTGATTTCACACCGAAGAACCTTTCGGTAAAATCACTGCGGCACGACGTGAGTTTCACCTGGCGCCCCGGCGACAGGCAGAAAGCCAATCTCAAAGGCACTTACCGTACTCTTGACGGTTACGACGGAGAAACGTCGGTATATGATAATGGCTCGAAGATGCCCATCGAGGACGGTCTCCTCGCACGCGACGGATGGACCCTTGTCGACGACAGCCGCGGCCTTCGGTTCGACAACAGCGAATGGCCATGGGTGACAGACACTGCCTCGACCGACGGAGCCAGAGACTGGTATCTCCTTGTATACGGCCACGATTACCGGCAGGCACTGAATGATTTCACTAAATTCGCCGGGAAAGTGCCTCTTCCTCCAAGGTTCGCTTTCGGTTACTGGTGGTCGCGCTACTGGTGTTATACCGACAACGAGCTGCGCCGCCTTGTCTCGGATTTCAAGTCGCACAGCATTCCGCTGGATGTGCTGGTGATTGACATGGACTGGCATTATACTGAAGAGGGCAAAGGGGGCTGGACGGGCTATACCTGGAACCGTAGTCTTTTCCCCGATCCCAAAGGCATTCTGAAATTCATCGGTGACAACGACCTGAAGATAACGATGAACCTGCATCCGGCCGGTGGAGTTCACGCTTACGAGGAGCAGTACCCCGAGATGTGCCGCCTCATGGGGCTTGACCCCGCCGGGGGCAAGACAATTGAATACGAGGGTTCGTCGAAACTGCACATGAAAAGCTGGCTTGATGCCATATTGCACCCGATGCAGGCCGACGGCGTGTCGTTCTGGTGGCTCGACTGGCAGCAACAGCAGAAAGACAGCAGATTCACGACCCTCGACAACGTCTGGTGGCTCAACTATGTGTTTTTCTCTGACATGGAGCGCAATTACCCTCAGCGTCCGATGCTTTACCACCGCTGGGGAGGCCTGGGCAACCACCGCTATCAGATCGGATTCTCTGGCGACGCCTCCATAACCTGGAACTCGCTTGATTTCCAGCCGTATTTCAACTCTACGGCCTCTAATGTGCTTTACGGTTTCTGGAGCCACGACATCGGTGGCCATCACATGGGAATCGAACGTATAGAGCCGGAGATGTTCGTGAGATGGATGCAGTTCGGCCAGTACAGCCCCATCCTCCGCACGCACTCAACCAAAAACGAGAACCTCAGGAAAGAGCCATGGTCGTTCGACAACGAGCATTACCGGATACTGAAGTCAATCATCGAGCACCGTTACGCAATGTCGCCCTACAACTACACTTACGCCCGTGTGGCACATGATACCGGGGTGTCGATGTGTCGTCCCATGTATTATGACTACCCAGAGGCTCCCGAGGCATACGACCCCGCGCTGCGCAATGAGTACATGTTCGGCGATCAGATGCTTGTAATGCCTGTGACACGGCCCATGGGCAACGGCGAGTTCTATTCCGAGAGCACTATATGGCTGCCTGACGGCAACAACTGGTATGAGCTGTCGACCGGAACCATGCTCCGGGGTGGCCAGACGGTGACTCGCCGGTATGCCATAGACGAGATGCCTGTGTTCGTGAAGGCAGGGAGCATTGTCCCGATGGCTCCGGGTCAGAAGAACCTCCGCAGCAATGATTTCGCTTATGAACTCAACATATATCCCGGTGGCGACGGCCGTTTTGAGATATATGAGGACAACGGCAATGACAAGGCGTACCGTACCGATTTTGCCCGGACATGCGTGACATCCCGATTTGACGGGTCGACACTTACGGTCGACATCGCCCCGCGCATTGGAAAATATGAAGACATGCCCGCCGAGCGAACTTACTCGGTGCGGGTAAATGGCTATGTGCCTCCGGCCCGGGTGCTGGTTGACGGCATCGAGACGGAATGCGAGTATGACGGAGACTCGATGTCGCTGCTGGTCGATCTGCCGGATGTGTCGGCCGAAACACCACGGCAGATAGTCGTAAGCTACAGCGGTGACCCGTATGCGCCGGACGGCATGGTGGGCAAGCTCCACCGCATCGGCAAGGCAATCGCTGCCGTCAAAGACCGCAGGGCTGGTCTGCTCTTTCGCGAACGACTGTCGATGCTTGAGTCGGCCGGCCGCGCCATATCATATTCGCCAGACCGGTTCGGCGAGATCGTAGGCCGTTTCGACCGCGATTATGCCGCGCTGCCGGAGATACTACAAGAGCATGGATTCGACAGCAGTCAGCGCGATCTTTTCCTGAGATACATCAATTATCAACAGAACAAATAATTCTTGTCAGACTGTAGAATAAGAGGCAGTTTATTGCAATTTAGAGGCTGTAAAACATTTATTTTTAAACAGCCTCTTAGGTTATTGAATCAACTGGAGCAGGCATGCGACCGGCGTTAGCCAGGGCGCATGCCTTTATTACGGCGCAATAAAAAAGGCGCGAAAAATAAACGGTGCGTCATGACCGCTAAGCGCGGTTGACACACCGTTATGGGATTTTTATCTGGTGCAATGTGCTTCAGACAGGGCCTCAATTATTTAAGAAGGTCCTTAACGGCTTCGTTGGGAACCATCTGCTCCTGGAAGGTGTAGGCGCCGGTCTTGGGCGACTTCACCATCTTGATGACTTTGGAGTAGGTGCGG
>CALJBF010000286.1 GCA_938027385.1 uncultured Porphyromonadaceae bacterium
AATAGAAATTTATATCCAAGTCGGGAGGCTTTTAATTCACCTCTTTTCAGATAGCTATAAAGAGTAGGTCGGGTTACTCCAATGTATGTGGCAGCTTCTGTGATAGTAAGAATAGGCTTGTCTCTGATCTTTTCAATCGGCTTTTCCTTGATGACTTTTTCGACAACCTGGTTGTTAGCTCTAATGGAAGCTTCACGTTTCTTCTGTTTATACAGAAGGTTTGCACATCTGTGCGAACAACAGGTTGTAGTTGTTTTATGCGCAATGAATTCTTGCTTGCACCACACACAGATTCGTCTGATTTCAATGTTGCTACTCATGTTATTTCTCCTTATTTCTCCAATATTTTTGTATAACTCCGTAAAATCCCGTAAAATGGCGTAAAAGTTCTCCACGACCTTGTCAACGAAAATCCTCAGATTTCGTGGTGAGGTACACAGGAGGTACAAAAAATGGCGTAAAAAGGCTTAGCAACGATTATCAACGATATTTGAGCAACAAAAAGGCGCCCCGTAAAGAGCGCCATATTAATCGATTATAATCAATTTAACAAATTGATAATCAAGTAGTTACTTGCCGATACAAAATCTCTCAAATATATTCCCCAACACCTGGTCTGTTGTGACTTCTCCAACGATGTCTGAGAGGTGGAAGATGCATTCTCTTAAATCTTGGGAGATGAAATCTCCGGAAAGGTTGGCGGATAAGCCTTCCTGGACACGGTGGATGGAGTCGAGGGCGTGGGTTAGGGCTTCGTAGTGACGGATGTTAGTGACGATGACGTCGTTTGAGGATAAAGAGGGGATATGAGCAGCTTGGATCAGGAGATCCTGTAACTCGTCGATATGCTCTCTTTTCTTGGCCGATATGAAGATCGATTGTACATTATCGGGAAGGTCGGTTGTTTTAAACTGACGGTCGGTGAGCAGGTCGGCCTTGTTGAAAACGAGGATTAGCTGTTTCCCTTTCGAGCGGGGTAGTATTTTTTCAGATAATTGGGCGATCTGTAGGGAGGCATCGGCTGCATCTATCATCCAGAGGACAATGTCTGCTTGATCGAGCTTCTGGAAGGTGCGTTCGATGCCGATACTTTCGATCGCATCGTGCGTTTCTCGGATACCGGCGGTATCGATGAAGCGGAAAGTGATCCCTCCGAGGCTGACTGTGTCTTCGATAATGTCGCGGGTTGTACCGTGGATATCGCTGACAATCGCTTTATCCTCATTCAGCAGGACGTTTAGCAGAGTCGATTTTCCGGCATTTGTTTCACCTATGATCGCAACAGGAACACCGTTCTTGATTGCGTTTCCTACACTGAAAGAGTTGGCCAAACGCGATATAACGGTTTCGATATGGGTTGCCAACGTGCTAAGTTCACTTCGGTCGGCAAACTCCAGTTCCTCGTGGTCGCTGAAATCCAGCTCCAGTTCCATCAAAGAAGTGATATGCAAAAGTTGTTCACGTAAGTTCTTTAATTCATGACTGAACCCCCCGCGCATCTGGTTTAATGCCAAACGGTGCTGGCCGGCTGAAGTCGAGGCGATCAAATCGGCGACCGCCTCGGCTTGACTCAGGTCCATCTTACCGTTCATGAAGGCGCGTTGAGTATATTCGCCGGGGAGGGCGGAGCGGCAACCGCTTTCAATCAAAAGTTGCATGATCTGCTGCTGGATATAGACGGAACCGTGGCAAGTGATTTCTACCGTGTCTTCGCCGGTAAAAGAATGAGGTGCACGGAAAAGGGCGACTAGCACATCGTCTATGAGTTCTTTATTCCGCCTGATACTACCGTAACGCAGTGTATAAGCTTTCTGTGACAACAGATCTTTCCCTGTTATACGCGGTACGAATATCGTGTTGCAGATTGCGATTGCTTCTGGTCCGGAGATACGGATGACGGCAATTCCTCCAGCTCCGGGGGCAGTTGATACGGCGCAGATAGTATCTTCCATTCTTCTATATGGTTATTAATTCATATTCCTGTGTTCCGAGGCCGATCTTTTCAGCATGTTCCAGCCCTGCTTGCCAGTTTGTGTCGGGGTGCATGAGATGGAATTTGTCGCAACCTTCCAGATGTTCGTGATGCGGAGCGTCTGAAAGGCGGTTGCCTGTCTCCAGGATCGGGGCCTTGATCACCATATCGGCACAAGCCTTGTCTAATGCGACCGGATCAAAAGAGGCGGCGATGCCCAGATCTGGCACAATCGCAGCATCATTGTGATTCCAACAATCACATTCAGGTGAGACATTCATGATAAAACTGATGTGGAAATTCGGTTTGCCCGACAAGACTGCTTGGGTGTATTCGGCGATCTTATAGTTCAAACGTTCAGACGTGTCGCCTTCACCCATGACGGCTCCATCGTATTGGCAAAGAGCTACGCATTGGCCGCAACCAACACATTTGCCGTAGTCGATTTCTGCTTTATGGGAAGCGTTCAAATGAATGGCATCGTGGCGGC
>CALJBF010000287.1 GCA_938027385.1 uncultured Porphyromonadaceae bacterium
TTCCGTAGGAATTCCCCCTTACAGAACAATCACCGGAAAAGCTGACATCAAGTACCTCGATGCCACGGAAAGTGAGGTGCGTCACTTACTTCTACACTCCTATATATTTTACGACGATTGTTTTGTCTGCTGGCATATTTTGGGTATATTTGCAATATGTAATATCTTTACTTTACCATGACAAGACTCGTTTCAACTTTTATTTCAGTCAGTTGCGTTTTCAGCGCATTATCTGCCGTCCTCACGCCTGAACAGGCTCTGCAACGTGTCATGGACACCGATGCGACAAAATCCATCATCAGACATGCAGCTAAAGAAAAATACCGTCTTATAGCCACGCGCGAAACTGCAGGCCAATCTGCGGTTTACGTCTTTGCGGGAGTCAAGAATCAGGGATTCCTCATTCTCTCAGCCGACGATCAGACAGTGCCGGTGCTCGGCTATGGTGACAACTGTTCATCCTCCACGCATGCCCTCCCGCCTCAACTGTCATGGTGGCTTAATGAATATGCCCAGGAAATAGGCTGGTTCCGTGCAGAAATGCCTGGTACAGTAACCACAGCAGATTATCCCGAATCGCATGAGAACAGTTTTAAAGCCGCAGCCTCAAGACAGGAAATTCCGCCGATGATCACATCGCAGTGGAATCAGTCGTCGCCCTTTAACAGAGACTGTCCCCGCAGTGGAAATCTAACAACCCTGACTGGCTGTGAGGCCACGGCAATGGCACAGGTAGTCAGATACCATCATCTTCCTATCACTAAAAATGCCGGACAGGCTACCGTAACGTTCAACGGCACAGTCTACTCCTATGATTTCAATAAAGCCAGTTTTGACTGGGACAACATGATCGACAAGTATTCCAACGGCAATTACACAGATGCACAAGCGTCTGCTGTGGCAAATCTGATGTATGCCTGCGGAGTGAGCATAGACACCCGATACGGCACAGGCGAGAGCCTGGCATACGATGGCACTCCGGCTGTAGCATTGCCTAAATATTTCGGATTCAACAATGCGTGTGTATGCAAATTGCGTAAGACTTATTCACTCGACACATGGATTGACATGATATATCGTCAGCTGACCGATTACGGCCCGGTAATATACGCCGGCCAAAGCAGTCAGGGCGGACATGCCTTTGTTTGTGACGGATATAGCACCGATGACTATTTCCATATCAACTGGGGCTGGGGTGGTTTCTGCGACGGATATTTCAAACTGTCGGCACTTGATCCATATATGTCATTAATCAGTAGCGGGGCATATAACTACAACTCTGATCAAAGCGCCATAGTCAATATATGTTCTCCTGAGAAAGTCATAACTTTTACACATTCGATGGCTCTCACAGAACCACTTGCCCCAGTAAGTAACGATACCACGACACCTGAAAACTACAAGGAAATCAAAAGCATACCAGCAAACCAGACATTCAAACTGGCCGGTTACCCGGTAAATACCGGCAATACAGAACTGTCAGGAATGGTAGGATATAAGCTTATAAGTGAGAAAAATCCCAATTCAACCTTTAATCGATCACTGGAGTTTTTCAATAATCTTCCCATGGACCATGGATTCAGATATCTGTCCATAAACCTCAGTTCCCAATCACCGGGAAAGTACAGGCTCATACCCATCTGGATGCCATTTTCCGGAAACTCGGAATGGCAGGAATATGATATCCCTGTTAACAATCCACACTATATAGACCTGCTTATCTCAGACGGCACGATATATTTTACCGTACCAGAACATAAGCTCACTGCCGAACTGATAAGTGTTGACACTCCCGTTTTTTCGGGCGTGGAGTGTCAGCTTTCAGTGAAAGTAAGCAACGCCAGCGCTGGAGAATATGCCGGCAATATTTATGCTGTACTGTCTGACGCCGACTTAAACAAAGTGATTGCACAAGGTGAAGAGATGGCATTTGACATTGTTCCTGACAACAGCGAGGAAACCAAATACATAACAACATTCACTCCTGTTAGTCGCGCAATCGTCGAGAAGGGTAATTATAAGCTGTCTTTCGTTGACGACCAAGGACGCTCCATCAGTGGGTTTTATGATCTTGCAGTGGCCGAAACGCCCGTGATTATGGGTTCTCCAGAGCTTGAGACATTCAGCCTTGATGGAAACAAAGATGCAATTTACCGAAACAAGCTTAATTTTACCGCGAATATCGTCAATAATGTAGGTTATTTTGTCGGTCGCGTGGAAGTCGGAATCCATGACGAGAATCAGGAATTGACTTTGGCTAAATTCAGAAGCAATACCCTATATCTGGATGAGGAACAATCTTACGTAGCCAATATCAATGGTTCGTTACCCGAACTGGTACCGGGCACAAAATATGCCGCTGTTCCATATATCGTTAGATCTGACGGCACTATCACCCGTACCGGCGAACCGATAATGTTCGTTGCCCCAGACTATGATGCCCCGACTTCCGTTAACCTGAT